>NZ_JBXFWM010000039.1:0-40265 GCF_056856655.1 Stenotrophomonas sp. STEN033 | reverse complement strand
TTCGATTTCTTCGCCGACCTTGATCACGCCGCGCTCGATACGACCGGTCACCACGGTGCCGCGGCCCGAGATCGAGAACACGTCTTCCACCGGCATCAGGAACGGCTTGTCGACGTCACGCTCCGGGGTCGGGATCCAGCTGTCCAGCGCATCGACCAGCTTCAGGATGGCCGGCACGCCGATGTCGCTCTGGTCGCCTTCCAGCGCCATACGGGCCGAACCGTGCACAATCGGGGTGTCGTCGCCCGGGAAGTCGTACTTGGAGAGCAGCTCGCGCACTTCCATTTCGACCAGTTCCAGCAGCTCGGCATCGTCAACCATGTCGGCCTTGTTCAGGAACACGACGATGTACGGCACGCCGACCTGACGCGACAGCAGGATGTGCTCGCGGGTCTGCGGCATCGGGCCGTCAGCAGCCGAGCAGACCAGGATCGCGCCGTCCATCTGGGCGGCACCGGTGATCATGTTCTTGACGTAGTCAGCATGGCCCGGGCAATCCACGTGGGCGTAGTGACGGGTCTCGGATTCGTACTCAACGTGCGCGGTCGAGATCGTGATACCACGTGCCTTTTCTTCCGGCGCGGCGTCGATCGAGGAGTAATCCTTGAACTCGCCACCGAAGCGCTCTGCACCGATCTTGGTCAGTGCAGCGGTCAGCGTGGTCTTGCCATGATCGACGTGGCCGATGGTGCCGACGTTGACGTGCGGCTTGGTACGTTCGAACTTACCCTTGGACATATGTAATTCCTTGATTAGCTAAAACTTGGAGGGAGAGGCTGAGTCTAAGACTCAGCCCTTCTTGATGACGGTTTCGGCGATGTTGTTCGGCGCCGGCTCGTAGTGGTCGAATTCCATCGTGAAGGTTGCGCGACCCTGGGTCTGCGAACGCAGCGCGGTGGCGTAACCGAACATTTCGCCCAGCGGGATCATCGCGTTGATGATGCTGGCCGAGCCATCACCGGTGGTGCCCGAACCCTGCAGCACGCCACGACGACGGCTGACGTCGCCCATCACGTCACCCTGGTAGTCTTCCGGGGTCACGATCTCGACCTTCATGATCGGCTCCAGCAGCACCGGCTTGGCCTTGGCGAAGCCCTGCTTGAAGGCCATCGACGAAGCCAGCTTGAACGCCATTTCCGACGAGTCAACGTCATGGTACGAGCCGAACACCAGCTTGACCTTGACGTCCACCACCGGGAAGCCAGCCAGCGGACCGCTGGTGATGGTTTCGCGCAGGCCCTTTTCCACGGAAGGAATGAATTCCTTCGGGATCACGCCGCCGGTGATGTCGTTGATGAACAGGAAGTCGTCCTTGATGGCAGCAGCCAGCTTCGGATCGGCACGGTCTTCAGCGGTGATCGGCGACAGCTCGATCACGACGTGACCGTACTGACCCTTACCACCGGACTGCTTGGCGTGCTTGTAATCCGACTTGACGTCAGCAGCCTGGATGGTTTCGCGGTAGGCCACCTGCGGCTTGCCGACGTTGGCTTCAACGTTGAACTCGCGCTTCAGGCGGTCGACGATGATGTCCAGGTGCAGCTCGCCCATGCCGGAGATGATGGTCTGGCCGGATTCTTCGTCGGTCTTGACGCGGAACGACGGATCTTCCTGTGCCAGACGACCCAGCGCCAGACCCATCTTTTCCTGGTCCGACTTGGTCTTCGGCTCGACGGCCATCGAGATCACCGGCTCCGGGAACACCATGCGCTCAAGCACGATCGGTGCATCGATAGAGCACAGGGTGTCACCGGTGGTAGTGTCCTTCAGGCCCACGGCAGCAGCGATGTCACCGGCCAGAACTTCCTTGATTTCCTCGCGGTTGTTCGAGTGCATCTGCAGGATGCGGCCGATGCGCTCCTTCTTGTTCTTCACCGAGTTCAGCACGGTGTCGCCACCGTTCAGCACGCCGGAGTAGACGCGGAAGAAGGTCAGCGCGCCGACGAACGGGTCGGTGATGATCTTGAACGCCAGCGACGAGAACGGCGCCTTGTCGTCCGACTTGCGGGTCATCTCGATGGAGTCGTCGTCAACGTCGGTGCCCTTCACGTCAGGCACGTCGACCGGCGACGGCAGCAGCTGGATCACGCCGTCCAGCATGGCCTGCACGCCCTTGTTCTTGAACGCCGAGCCACAGAACATCGGCACGATCTCAACGGCCAGCGTACGGGTACGCAGGGCCTGGATGATTTCGGCCTCGCCCAGCTCTTCGCCGCCCAGGTACTTTTCCATCAGCTCTTCGCTGGCTTCAGCCGCGGTCTCGATCATGAAGGTGCGGGCTTCTTCAGCCGCTGCCTGCATGTCAGCCGGGATATCGCCGTACTCGAACTTCATGCCCTGCGAAGCCTCATCCCAATGGATGGCCTTCATCTTGAGCAGGTCGACCACGCCCTTGAAGCCTTCTTCAGCGCCGATCGGCAGCTGCATCGGCACGGCGACGGCGCCGAGCTTGGCCTTCAGCTGGTCACGGACCTTCAGGAAGTTGGCACCGGTACGGTCCATCTTGTTGACGAACGCGATGCGCGGCACCTGGTACTTGTTGGCCTGGCGCCACACGGTCTCGGACTGCGGCTGCACGCCACCAACGGCGCACAGCACGAACACCGCGCCGTCGAGCACGCGCAGGGAGCGTTCGACTTCGATGGTGAAGTCAACGTGCCCGGGGGTGTCGATGATGTTGAAACGGTGCTCCGGCAGGGACTTGTCCATGCCCTTCCAGAACGCGGTGGTAGCAGCGGACTGGATCGTGATGCCACGTTCCTGCTCCTGCTCCATCCAGTCCATGGTGGCGGCGCCATCGTGCACTTCACCGAGCTTGTGGCTCTTGCCGGTGTAGAACAGGATGCGCTCGGACGTGGTGGTCTTGCCGGCATCGATGTGGGCCATGATGCCGAAGTTACGGTAACGCTCGATAGGAGTGGTGCGGGCCACGGGAGCCTCTCAATTTCTTGGAATTCGGATGGCCGAACGCCGCCTTGCGGCGGCCTTCGGATTTAAGCAGCGCTCAAAGCGCTACAAGCAGCACCACATGGGTGCCAGGGGCCCTGTTTCCAAGGCCCCCACAACTCACCAGCGGTAGTGAGCGAAGGCCTTGTTCGCTTCCGCCATACGGTGGGTTTCTTCACGCTTCTTGATGGCGCCGCCACGGTTTTCCGAAGCGTCCAGCAGTTCAGCAGCCAGCTTGCGCGGCATGGTGTTCTCGCCGCGCTTACGCGCCGAGTCGATCAGCCAGCGCATGGCCAGGGCCATCTTGCGCGAAGCACGCACTTCGACCGGCACCTGATAGGTGGCACCACCGACGCGACGCGACTTCACTTCCACGCCCGGCGCAACGTTGTCCAGTGCCTTCTGCACCAGCTCGATTGCGTTCGGGTTCTTTTCGCTGATCACGTCCATGGCGCCATAGACGATCTTTTCAGCAACGGACTTCTTGCCGCTCAGCATCACCATGTTGATGAAGCGGGCAATGGTTTCGCTCTTGTGCTTCGGATCCGGCAGGACCGAACGCTGGGGGGTATTACCTTTACGTGACATGTCTTACTCCTCAGGCCTTCGGACGCTTGGCGCCGTACTTGGAACGCGCCTGACGACGCTTGGCAACGCCGGCGGCGTCGAGTGAGCCACGGACAGTGTGGTAACGCACACCCGGCAGATCCTTTACACGGCCGCCGCGAATCAGGACCACGGAGTGCTCCTGCAGGTTATGGCCTTCACCACCGATGTAGGAAATCACTTCTTCCTGGTTGGTCAGGCGGACCTTTGCAACCTTGCGCAGAGCCGAGTTCGGCTTCTTCGGGGTGGTGGTGTACACGCGCGTGCAGACGCCACGGCGCTGCGGGCACTTGTCGAGCGCCGGCGAGGCACTCTTGTAGGTGGTAGCTTGGCGCGGCTTGCGTACCAGCTGGTTAATCGTCGCCATCAGTAGGTTCTTCTGATTGGGGCCGTAAAAAACGGCCAGGATGCGGAAATTGTAAAGCAGGCCAAAATTTTGGCCTGCTGAGACAGACGATTGTAGCAACTTGTCAAGAGCCCAGTCAAACAAGCCCGTGTCAAGCCAGCCCTGATCCAGAGCTGTTACAGGGGTATCTCCCTATTCCCCGTTCAGGTCGAACTGCCGGCCCGCGAGCGGGCCGGCCGATCTAACTACTTACTCTTCACCAGCAGCCTGTTCAGCTTCCGGTGCTGCAACTTCGGGCTCCGCGACCACGACCGGAGCGGCCAGGGTTGCGATTTCCGATTCGGTCAGGCCCGACGCGTTACGACGGCGCTGGGCATGATACGCAAGACCGGTACCCGCCGGAATCAGGCGGCCGACGATCACGTTTTCCTTCAGACCACGCAGGCCGTCGGAGGTACCGCGCACGGCAGCCTCGGTCAGCACGCGGGTGGTTTCCTGGAACGAAGCCGCCGAGATGAACGACTCGGTAGCCAGCGATGCCTTGGTGATACCCAGCAGCACCGGCTCGAAACGGGCCGGCAGCTCGTTGCGGGCGGCCAGCTTCACGTTCTCCTCGATCACGCGCTGGCGCTCGGCCTGCTCGCCATTGAGGAACTTGCTGCTGCCCTGGTCGACGATTTCCACCTTGCGCAGCATCTGGCGCGAGATCACTTCAATGTGCTTGTCGTTGATCTTCACGCCCTGCAGGCGGTAAACGTCCTGGATTTCCTTGACCAGGTAGCGGGCCAGTTCTTCCACGCCCTTCAGGCGCAGGATGTCCTGCGGGCTCGGCTCGCCGTCCACCACGGTTTCACCGCGGGTCACGTGCTCACCTTCGAACACGATGATCTGGCGGTACTTCGGAATCAGCTCTTCGTGCTCCGAACCATCGGTGTCCTTGATGATCAGGCGCTGCTTGCCCTTGGTGTCCTTGCCGAAGCTGATGATACCCGAACGCTCGGCCAGGATCGCCGGGTCCTTCGGCTTGCGGGCTTCGAACAAGTCGGCAACGCGCGGCAGACCACCGGTGATGTCGCGGGTCTTGGAGGCTTCCTGCGGGATCTTGGCAACCACGTCGCCCACGCCTACCGGCGAGCCATCCTGCAGGTTGACGATCGAGCGCGGCGGCAGCAGGTACTGTGCCGGCAGGTCGGTGCCCGGGATGGTCAGGTCATTACCCTTGCCATCGACGATGCGGACCAGCGGACGCAGATCCTTGGCCTGCGAGCCACGACGCTTCGGATCGGTGATTTCGCGCGAGGCCAGGCCGGTCAGTTCGTCGGTCTTCTCGATCACGGTCACGCCATCGATGAAGTCGATGAAGCGCACGAAACCAGCCACTTCCGACACGATCGGGTGGTTATGCGGATCCCAGTTGGCCACGGTCTGGCCAGCCTTGATTTCCGCACCGTCCTTGACGCCGATGCTGGCACCGTACGGCAGCTTGTAGCGCTCACGCTCACGGCCATGCGGGTCGAGCACGGAGATTTCACCCGAACGCGAGACCGCCACCAGCGAACCGCTGGCCTGCTCGACGTGCTTCAGGTTGGAGAACTTCACCGAACCGGTGGTCTTGACGGTGATGTTGTCGACCGCAGCCGCACGCGATGCCGCACCACCGATGTGGAACGTACGCATGGTCAGCTGGGTACCCGGCTCACCGATCGACTGTGCGGCGATGACGCCAACCGCTTCACCGATGTTGACGATGTGGCCACGGGCCAGATCGCGGCCGTAGCAGCGCGAGCAAACGCCGAACGAGGACTCACAGGTGATGGTCGAGCGGACCTTGATGGTCTGCACGCCAGCTTCTTCCAGCTTGTTCACCCACTGCTCGTCGAGCAGCGTGTTGCGGGTCACGATCGGATCTTCGTCGTTGCCCGGCAGGAACACGTCCTCGGCCACGACACGGCCCAGCACGCGGTCCTTCAACGGCTCGACGACGTCGCCGCCTTCCACGATCGGGGTCATGGTCAGGCCTTCGACGGTGCCGCAGTCGATTTCGGTGATCACCACGTCCTGTGCCACGTCGACCAGACGACGGGTCAGGTAACCCGAGTTCGCCGTCTTCAACGCGGTATCGGCCAGACCCTTACGGGCGCCGTGGGTGGAGTTGAAGTACTCCTGCACGTTCAGGCCTTCACGGAAATTCGCCTTGATGGGCGTTTCGATGATCGAGCCGTCCGGACGCGCCATCAGGCCACGCATACCGGCCAGCTGACGGATCTGCGCCTGGCTACCACGCGCACCGGAGTCGGCCATGATGTACAGCGAGTTCATCGACTTCTGGTCGACGATCTTGCCGTCGGCGTCCTCGACCTTCTCGGTACCGATGGTTTCCATCATCGCCTTGGCGATGCGCTCATTGGTGCGCGACCAGATGTCGACCACCTTGTTGTAGCGCTCGCCAGCGGTGACCAGACCGGACTGGTACTGCTCCTGGATTTCCAGCACTTCGGCTTCGGCTTCGCCGAGGATGCCCTTCTTCTCGTCCGGGATCAGCATGTCGTCGATGCCGATCGACACGCCAGCGCGGGTTGCGTAGGCATAGCCGGTGTACATCAGCTTGTCGGCGAACACCACGGTGTCCTTCAGACCCAGCAGACGGTAGCTCTGGTTGATCAGGCGCGAGATGTTCTTCTTGGTCATCTCGGTGTTGCACAGCTCGAACGGCAGGCCTTCCGGCATGATCTCGCTCAGCAGCGCACGGCCGACGGTGGTGTCGACGATCGAGGTCTTCTTGACCTTGTTGCCGTCTTCGTCACGCTCGACCTGCACGATGCGCACCTTGACGCGGGCGTGCAGTTCAACCAGACGGTTGTCATAGGCACGCTTCACTTCGTCGGTGTTGGCGAACACCATGCCCTCGCCCTGCTTGTTCACCAGCGAGCGCGCCATGTAGTACAGGCCCAACACGACGTCCTGCGACGGCACGATGATCGGCTCGCCGTTGGCCGGCGACAGGATGTTGTTGGTGGACATCATCAGCGCACGCGCTTCCAGCTGGGCTTCCAGCGAGAGCGGCACGTGGACGGCCATCTGGTCACCGTCGAAGTCGGCGTTGAATGCGGTACAGACCAGCGGATGCAGCTGGATGGCCTTGCCTTCGATCAACAGCGGTTCGAACGCCTGGATGCCCAGACGGTGCAGGGTCGGCGCACGGTTCAGCAGCACCGGATGTTCGCGGATGACTTCTTCCAGGACGTCCCAGACTTCGCCTTCTTCGCGCTCGACCAGCTTCTTGGCAGCCTTGATGGTGGTGGCCAGGCCACGACGCTGCAGCTTGGCGAACACGAACGGCTTGAACAGCTCCAGCGCCATCTTCTTCGGCAGGCCGCACTGGTGCAGCTTCAGGTACGGACCCACGGTGATCACCGAACGGCCCGAGTAATCGACGCGCTTGCCCAGCAGGTTCTGACGGAAGCGACCCTGCTTGCCCTTGATCATGTCGGCCAGCGACTTGAGCGGGCGCTTGTTGGTGCCGGTGATGGCACGGCCGCGGCGGCCGTTGTCCAACAGGGCGTCAACCGATTCCTGCAGCATGCGCTTTTCGTTGCGCACGATGATGTCCGGAGCGTTGAGCTCCAGCAGGCGGCGCAGACGGTTGTTACGGTTGATGACGCGGCGGTACAGGTCGTTCAGATCCGAGGTCGCGAAGCGGCCACCGTCCAGCGGAACCAGCGGGCGCAGGTCCGGCGGCAGCACCGGCAGCACGGTCATCACCATCCACTCCGGGCGGTTGCCCGACTCGAGGAAGGCTTCGACCAGCTTGATGCGCTTGGTCAGACGCTTGAGCTTGGTTTCCGAACCGGTCGAGGCGATTTCCTCGCGCAGGCGGACCATTTCGGCCTGCAGGTCGATGGTGCGCAGCAATTCGTAGACGGCCTCGGCGCCCATGGCGGCGTCGAAGTCATCGCCGTGTTCCTGGCGTGCCTGCAGGTACTGTTCTTCGGTCAGCAGCTGGCGGCGCTCCAGGGCGGTCAGGCCCGGCTCGGTCACCACGTAGGCTTCGAAGTACAGCACGCGCTCGATGTCACGCAGGGTCATGTCCAGCATCAGGCCGATGCGCGACGGCAGCGACTTGAGGAACCAGATGTGCGCGACCGGCGATGCCAGGTCGATGTGGCCCATGCGCTCGCGGCGCACCTTGGCCAGGGTCACTTCGGTGCCGCACTTTTCGCAGACGACGCCGCGGTGCTTCATGCGCTTGTACTTGCCGCACAGGCACTCGTAGTCCTTCACCGGGCCAAAGATGGCGGCGCAGAACAGGCCGTCACGCTCCGGCTTGAAGGTACGGTAGTTGATGGTTTCCGGCTTCTTCACTTCGCCGAAGGACCACGAACGGATCAGGTCCGGCGAGGCCAGCGCGATCTTGATCGCGTCGAAGTCCAGCGTCTGGCGCTGCTGGTTGAAGAGGTTGAGCAGGTCTTTCATGGTGTTCTCCGAAAGGAGGAAATCTGTGTCGATGGGCTGTCGGTCACTGCTGGCGGCGCTGCTGCATCACTGCAGCAGCGCCTGCGCGATCAGTTGTCTTCCAGTTCCATGTTGATGGCCAGCGAGCGGATTTCCTTCACCAAAACGTTGAAGGATTCCGGCATGCCCGCAACCATCTCGTGCTCACCGTCGACGATGTTCTTGTACATCTGGTTACGGCCCTGAACGTCATCGGACTTCACCGTCAGCATTTCCTGCAGGGTGTAGGCCGCGCCGTAGGCTTCCAGTGCCCAGACTTCCATTTCACCGAAGCGCTGGCCACCGAACTGCGCCTTGCCGCCCAGCGGCTGCTGGGTAACGAGCGAGTACGGACCGGTCGAACGGGCGTGCATCTTGTCGTCGACCAGGTGGTTCAGCTTCAGGTAGTGCATGTAGCCGACGGTGGTCTTGCGGTCGAAGGCTTCGCCGGTGCGGCCGTCATACAGCTGCATCTGCGTCTTGCTGGCGTTGAAGCCCAGGCGTGCGGTTTCCGGTGCTTCATCCGGGTAGGCCAGATTCAGCATTTCGCGGATTTCTTCTTCCGCCGCGCCATCGAACACCGGGGTTGCCATCGGCACGCCGTCGGTCAGGTTCTTGGCCAGGTTGATCAGCTCTTCGTCGCTGAACTGCGACAGGTCCACGCGCTGCTCGGCAACGGCCGAGTCATGGTTGTAGATCTTGCCCAGGAACTCACGCAGCTCGCTGACCGCACGCTGCTGTTCCAGCATGCCCTGGATGCGCTTGCCCAGGCCCTTTGCGGCCCAGCCCAGGTGCACTTCCAGAATCTGGCCGATGTTCATACGCGACGGCACGCCCAGCGGGTTCAAGCAGATGTCCACGGTGTTGCCGTCAGCCATGTACGGCATGTCCTCGACCGGCACCACGTTGGAGACCACACCCTTGTTACCGTGGCGGCCTGCCATCTTGTCACCCGGCTGGATGCGACGCTTCACGGCCAGGAACACCTTGACCATCTTCAGCACGCCCGGTGCCAGATCGTCGCCCTGGGTGATCTTGCCGCGCTTGTCGGCGAAGCGACGCTCGAATTCCTTCTCGTGTGCCTGGATCTGCATCTGGGCACGCTCGATGGCTTCGGAGGCGTCCTCGTCCTTCATGCGCAGGGTGAACCAGTCGGACTTCTTCAGGCCGTCCAGGAACGCGTCGGTGATCACGTCACCCTTCTTCAGGTTGGCGCCACCGTTGGCAACCTTGCCCACGATCTGCGAACGCAGACGGGCGTAGATGGCGCCTTCCAGGATGCGGAACTGGTCGTCGAAGTCCTTCTTGACGCGCTTGATCTCGTTTTCCTCGATCTGGCGCGCACGCTTGTCCTTCTCGATACCGTCGCGGGTGAAGACCTGCACGTCGATGACGGTGCCGTCCATGCCCGGCGGAACGCGCAGCGAGCTGTCCTTAACGTCCGAAGCCTTCTCGCCGAAGATCGCGCGCAGCAGCTTCTCTTCCGGGGTCAGCTGGCTCTCGCCCTTCGGCGTCACCTTGCCGACCATGATGTCGCCGGCGCGCACTTCGGCACCGATGTACACCACGCCGGATTCGTCCAGACGGTTCAGCGCCTGCTCGGACACGTTCGGGATGTCGGCGGAAATTTCCTCCGGCCCCAGCTTGGTGTCACGTGCAACGCAGGTCAGTTCCTCGATGTGGATCGTGGTGTAACGATCTTCCTCGACCACACGCTCGGACAGCAGGATGGAGTCTTCGAAGTTGTAGCCGTTCCACGGCATGAAGGCGATCAGCATGTTCTGACCCAGCGCCAGTTCACCGATGTCGGTGGACGGGCCATCGGCCAGCACGTCGCCGCGCGCGATCACGTCACCCACGTTCACCAGCGGACGCTGGTTGATGCAGGTGTTCTGGTTCGAACGGGTGTACTTGATCAGGTTGTAGATATCCACGCCGGCATCGGCCGGATCGGTGATCTCGTTCTCGTTGGCCTTGACCACGATGCGGCCGGCGTCGATCTGCACGATCTGGCCACCACGCAGGGCATTCACGGTCACACCCGAGTCACGCGCCACGGCGCGTTCGATACCGGTACCCACCAGCGGCTTCTGCGCACGCAGGGTCGGCACGGCCTGGCGCTGCATGTTGGCGCCCATCAGTGCACGGTTTGCGTCATCGTGCTCCAGGAACGGAACCAGCGCGGCAGCGACCGACACGGTCTGCATCGGCGAGACGTCCATGAAGTGGACTTCTGCCGGCGGCTTGAGCAGCGATTCACCCTGGAAGCGGCACGGTACGAACTGCTCGGTGAGCATGTTCTTGGCATCGGTCAGGGCATTGGCCTGGGCGATGACGTACTCATTTTCTTCGATGGCCGACAGGAACTCGATCTCGTCGGAGACCTTGCCGTCGTGCACCTTGCGGTACGGGGTTTCCAGGAAGCCGTACTTGTTGGTGCGGGCGAACACGGCCAGCGAGTTGATCAGGCCGATGTTCGGGCCTTCCGGCGTTTCGATGGTGCAGACGCGGCCGTAATGGGTCGGGTGCACGTCGCGCACTTCGAAGCCAGCGCGTTCGCGGGTCAGGCCGCCCGGGCCCAGCGCCGAGACGCGACGCTTGTGCGTCACTTCCGACAGCGGGTTGTTCTGGTCCATGAACTGCGACAGCTGCGAGGAGCCGAAGAATTCCTTGATGGCAGCAGCAACCGGCTTGGCGTTGATCAGCTCCTGCGGAGTCAAGCCTTCCGACTCGGCCATCGACAGGCGCTCCTTGACCGCGCGCTCGACGCGGACCAGGCCCACGCGGAACACGTTTTCGGCCATTTCACCGACCGAACGCACGCGACGGTTGCCCAGGTGATCGATGTCATCGACCACGCCGCGACCATTGCGGATCTCGGTCAGCACCTTGATCACGTCCAGGATGTCGGAGCCTTCGCCGTGGGCGGCGACCAGACGCTTGGATTCCTCGTCGTTGCGCTCGCCGAAGTACTTGCGGTCGTACAGCACCGACTCACCGGTGACTTCCTTGCGGCCGACACGACGGTTGAACTTCATGCGGCCAACCGTGGACAGGTCGTAGCGCTCGAAGGTGAAGAACAGGTTGTGGAACAGGTTCTGCGCGGCGTCCTTGGTCGGCGGCTCGCCCGGACGCATCATGCGGTAGATTTCGACCAGCGCTTCGAGCTGGGTCTTGGTGCCGTCGATGCGCAGGGTGTTGGACAGATACGGGCCACGATCCAGGTCGTTCACCCACAGCGTGCCCACTGCATCAACACCGGCCTTGCGGAAGTTCTGCAGCTGCTCGTCGCTGATTTCGTCGTTGGCCTGGGCCAGCAGTTCACCGGTGTTGGCATCAACCACGTCGTGCGACAGGATGCGGCCGACGATGTAATCGTCCGGCACGGCCAGGGCGGCAATGCCCGAGGCCTGCAGCTGCTTGATGTGGCGCGCGGTGATGCGCTTGCCGGCTTCCACGATGACCTTGTCACCGTCAGCCAGGTCGAAGTTCAGCGTTTCGCCACGCAGACGCTCCGGCACCAGCTCCAGCTGCACGCCTTCGTCCGGGTTGATGTGGAAGGTGTTGACCTCGAAGAACTCGGCCAGCATCTCTTCGTTGTTGTAGCCCAGCGCACGCAACAGCACCGACACCGGCAGTTTGCGGCGACGGTCGATACGGGTGAACAGCGCGTCCTTCGGGTCGAACTCGAAGTCCAGCCAGGAGCCGCGGTACGGGATGATGCGGGCGCTGTACAGCAGCTTGCCCGAGCTGTGGGTCTTGCCACGGTCGTGGTCGAAGAACACGCCCGGCGAACGGTGCAGCTGCGACACGATGACGCGCTCGGTACCGTTGACGATGAAGGTGCCGTTGTCGGTCATCAGCGGGATTTCGCCCAGATAGACCTCCTGCTCCTTCACGTACTTGATCGCCTTGGTGGACGATTCGCGGTCGTAGATGACCAGACGCACGGTGACGCGCAGCGGTGCGCCGTAGCTCATGCCACGCTGGCGGCACTCGCGTTCGTCAAACACCGGGTCACCCAGCTTGTAACCGACGTATTCCAGGGCAGCATTGCCGCTGTAGCTGGAGATCGGGAACACCGACTTCAGCGCAGCATGCAGGCCGTGGTCGGAGCGCTTGGCCGGGTCGACGTTTTCCTGCAGGAATTCGCGGTACGAATCCACCTGGATGGCGAGCAGGAACGGCACTTCGAGGATCGAGCGCTGCTTGCCGAAATCTTTGCGGATGCGCTTTTTTTCGGTGTACGAATAGGACGTCATGAGGTCTTCCACCTTGTTGTGCGAGCCGTGCGTCCACGACCCGTAGGGAAATCTTGAAATTGTCAGTTGGAAGTCGCTGGTATTGCCGGCACCAGCACGCCTTCTATTGCTACTTCCAACTGCCAACTCGCTTGTATCGGCTGCGGGTCACCCCATCGTCTGGAGCACAGCGCCTGACACTTGCCACGTTGGTCTTTCTATTGCCTGCCGGGCCAGGCCCGTCAGTTGTTGCTTGCCGAGCATGGCTCGGCACTACATCGAGCCGGGCCCTGCCCTACCCCGCTGCAACCAGGCACGCCCGGCATTACAACGGTTTGAAACGACCAAAGGCCGGGGGCTTTACGCCCCCAGCCTTGGCTGCATCGCCGTGAATCGATGACGATGCAAGAACTGATTACTTCAGCTCGACGGTCGCGCCGGCGGCTTCCAGTTCCTTCTTGAACTTGTCGGCGTCTTCCTTCGAAGCGCCTTCCTTCACGACGCCACCGGCTTCAGCCAGGTCCTTCGCTTCCTTCAGGCCCAGGCCGGTGATGGCGCGGACGGCCTTAATCACTTCAACCTTCTTCGCGCCGGCATCCTTCAGGATGACGTTGAATTCGGTCTGCTCTTCAACAACAGCAGCCGGGCCAGCAGCAGCAACTGCAACCGGGGCAGCAGCCGACACGCCGAACTTCTCTTCGATGGCCTTGACCAGCTCCATCACTTCCATCAGGGACTTTTCGGCGATTGCGTCGACGATCTGATCGTTGGTAAGGGACATTTTGATTACCTTTTGAAAATATTCTGGATTGAGGTTCCTTGCGGAACCACGGGGACGTCGAACTTAGACGGCTTCAGCTTCAGCGGCCGGCGCTGCAGCTTCCGCTGCGCCACCTTCCTGCTTCTCACCGATAGCCTTGACGGCGCGGGCGAACATGGTGACCGGCTCGGTCAGGACGCGGGCCAGCATGGCCAGGGCCTGATCACGGGTCGGCAACGATGCCAGCACTTCGACGTGGCTGGCCGGGAAGATTTCCCCACCGATTGCCACGACTTTTGCCTTCAGCTTGTCGTTACCCTTGGCGGCTTCCTTGATCAGGCGACCGGCTGCGCCGGGCTCCTCAAGCGAGAACGCATACAGCAGCGGACCAACCATCTGGTCCTTTGCAACTGCGAAATCGGTGCCTTCAACGGCGCGCGAGGCCAGCGTGTTCTTGACAACCTTCAAGAAAACACCGGTTTCGCGAGCCTGCTTACGCATCGCGGTCATCTGAGCGACCGTGGTGCCAGCGTATTCGGCTGCGATCAAGGAGTGGGCCTTGGCGGCGACGTCTGCCAGCTCGGCGACTACTTCTTGCTTCTGGGACAGATTGAGAGCCATTGCACTCCTCCGTTTAAGCTGGGATTGGTGATTCGGGATCCGGGATTGGCAAGAGCGGCAATGCCACTGCTGCAGGCCTCCCTGGCCGAACCTCAACACCCTGCTTCAAACATATTCCGCTTACGGCTCCTAGCCGTGTGCGGTCCTGGGCGGCATCCGTCCTGGACGCCGGGAACATCGGGTGATGCTCCGGTGGTGGCCGTTCTAGAGCTGGAGTGCAAACCCGGGCAAACCCGGACGTACGTGAACCAGAAAAATCCAGAAGGGCGGCACCATCTACGCAGGGTGATCCGAGGACGAATCGATTAAGCGATCTCGCTGTGCCGGCGGCGACTCCTTGCCAAATCGAGCTTCCGTGCCCGTCGCCGGTATGCGCTGACCGCGCCTGCGGTCTTTGACGGCTCCACGCAGGCAAACCTGCGCGACGCCTTCAAAAGTCAGCATCACCGTTGCCGGTGACACTGGTGTTTCTTGTTGCTCCCAAGCCCAAGAGCTTCAGAGCGATCCCCGCCTTCGCGGGGATGACGTGCCGGCAAAGCCGTGCGCGCTATGCGCGCACGGGCCGGTACGTCACTTCAGGGTCAGCGAGGACTGATCAACAGTCACGCCCGGGCCCATCGTCGAGCTGACCGACACCTTCTGCAGGTACAGGCCCTTCGAGGTGGCCGGCTTGGCCTTGATCAGGTCAACCAGCAGTGCCTGCAGGTTCGACTGCAGCGCGCCGTTTTCGAAGCTGGCCTTGCCGATGGTGCAGTGGATGATGCCGGCCTTGTCAGTGCGGTAACGCACCTGACCCGACTTGGCATTCTTGACGGCTTCGCCCGGGTTGGCCGAGACGGTGCCGACCTTCGGGTTCGGCATCAGGCCACGCGGGCCCAGCAGGGTGCCCAGCTTACCAACAACGCGCATTGCGTCCGGGGTCGCAATGACGACGTCATAGTTCAGATCGCCGGCCTGCATCTTCTCGGCCAGGTCGTCCATGCCAACGGCTTCGGCGCCAGCGGCCAGGGCTTCGTCAGCCTTGGCACCGGCCGGAGCAAACACGGCCACGCGGACCGACTTGCCGGTACCGGCCGGCAGCACGGTGGAACCGCGCACCTGCTGGTCGGACTTCTTGGCATCCACGCCCAAGCGCACAGCAACGTCGATCGACTCGACGAACTTGGCCTTGGTGGCGGTCTTCAGGATGTTGATTGCGTCCTCGAAGGCGTATGCCTTGCCCGGGACGACGGCGGCCTTGATGGCCTTCTCACGCTTGGTCTGTGCCATCAGATTAACCCTCCACCACCAGGCCCATGGAACGGGCAGAGCCCGCGATCGTACGCACGGCGGCGTCCAGGCTGGCAGCCGTCAGGTCCGGCTCCTTTGCCTTGCAGATTTCTTCCAGCTGCGCGCGCGTCACCTTGCCCACCTTGTCGGTGTTCGGCTTCTTCGAACCCGAAGAAATGCCAGCAGCCTTCTTGAGCAGCACGGTAGCCGGGGTGCTCTTGGTGATGAAGGTGAAGGTACGGTCCGAATAGGCCGTGATGATGACCGGCACCGGAATACCCGGCTCCAGCTTCTGCGTGGCGGCATTGAACGCCTTGCAGAATTCCATGATGTTCAGGCCGCGCTGACCCAGCGCAGGACCGACCGGCGGCGAGGGGTTGGCCTGACCAGCCTTCACCTGCAGCTTGATGTAACCGACAACTTTCTTTGCCATTAGAGTGCTCTCCGGGTGCTAGCGCCTTTCGACAACAGGCTCCCCATCGGACCGGGAATCACGCGTCCCGGCATCGCGTTGTGAAATCGCACCAAAGGCCACCTCGCGGCAGCCCTTGATTTACCCCCTCAGCGGGGAGCAGAAAATTGTAGCAGCTTTTTACGACGCCACCTGAACAGGTGGCGTGCTGCCGCTTAGATCGCCTTTTCGACCTGGCCGAACTCGAGCTCGACCGGGGTAGCACGACCGAAGATCAGCACCGAGACGCGCAGACGGCTCTTCTCGTAATTGACCTCTTCAACAACACCATTGAAGTCGTTGAACGGACCTTCCGTGACACGAACCATCTGACCCGGCTCGAACAACACCTTCGGACGCGGCTTCTCGACGCCTTCCTGAACGCGATTCAGGATGGCCGCAGCCTCGCTGTCCTGGATCGGCAGCGGGCGATCAGCCGTGCCGCCAATGAAACCCATGACCTTCGGGGTTTCCTTGACCAAGTGCCAGCTTTCGTTATCGATGCGCGGGATACCGGCTTCTTCATGGGTCTCGATCTGTACCAGCACGTAACCCGGGAAGAACTTGCGTTCGGAGCGGCGCTTCTGGCCGGCGCGCATTTCCACCACTTCTTCAGTGGGGACCAGCACATCGCCGAAAAGCTCCTGCATCTCGTCACGCGCAATGCGATCACGCAATGCCTGCGCAACCGACTTCTCAAAACCTGAATAGGCGTGAACGACGTACCAACGCTTCACAGATATCTCCTTAACGACCCAAGAACCACTGGGTCAGCTTCTGGATCACGAAATCGAAACCACCCAACAGCAGGCTCAACACGATCACCACCACAACCACCACCCACGTCATGCGGATGGCTTCCTGGCGGGTCGGCCACACAACCTTGCGCAGCTCGAAACGGGACTCAGAAAGGAATTCGATTGTCTGACGACCCTTCGTGGTCAGCATGAATACTGCACCACCGGCGACCAGACCCAGAACCACTGCCAACGCACGCCACTGGGTAGCCCAGGCACCCAGCTGAGCGGCGCGCGGCTGATCGGCGAACCAGAACCAGACAAACAGACCCGCCAGCACCAACAGCGCAGCGCCGACGTACTTGACGATATCACCACCGGAAGCGGCGGACTTGGAATGTTCGATCTTGCTGTTCATCCGACTCTTGTTGCTGGTGCGACCAAGGTCACTGGATAGAGAGTTGCAAGTGGCACGCCAGGAGGGACTCGAACCCCCAACCTGCGGTTTTGGAGACCGCTGCTCTGCCAATTGAGCTACTGGCGTATGACTTGACTGTTACACACCGCCTTAGACGGCGAAGGCGGACCGAGTTACCCGGCCCGCCAACCGCGCAACCAACAGCATGCACTGCTGGCGCTACAAACTATTACGCGATGATCTTGGCAACCACGCCGGCGCCGACGGTACGGCCGCCTTCGCGGATAGCGAAGCGCAGACCTTCGTCCATTGCCACCGGGTTGATCAGGGTGACAACCATCTTCACGTTGTCGCCCGGCATCACCATCTCGACGCCTTCCGGCAGCTCAACCGCACCGGTGATATCGGTGGTACGGAAGTAGAACTGCGGACGGTAGCCCTTGAAGAACGGGGTGTGACGGCCGCCTTCGTCCTTAGACAGAACGTAGACTTCGGCTTCGAACTGGGTGTGCGGCTTGATCGAGCCCGGCTTGGCCAGAACCTGGCCACGCTCGACGTCGTCACGCTTGGTGCCGCGCAGCAGCAGACCAGCGTTGTCACCTGCCTGACCCTGGTCCAGCAGCTTGCGGAACATTTCCACGCCGGTGACGGTGGTCTTCTGGACCGGACGGATACCGACGATTTCGATTTCTTCGCCGACCTTGATCACGCCGCGCTCGATACGACCGGTCACCACGGTGCCGCGGCCCGAGATCGAGAACACGTCTTCCACCGGCATCAGGAACGGCTTGTCAACGTCACGCTCCGGGGTCGGGATCCAGCTGTCCAGTGCATCGACCAGCTTCAGGATGGCCGGCACGCCGATGTCGCTCTGGTCGCCTTCCAGCGCCATACGGGCCGAACCGTGCACGATCGGGGTGTCGTCGCCCGGGAAGTCGTACTTGGAGAGCAGCTCGCGCACTTCCATTTCGACCAGTTCCAGCAGCTCGGCATCGTCAACCATGTCAGCCTTGTTCAGGAACACGACGATGTACGGCACGCCGACCTGACGCGACAGCAGGATGTGCTCGCGGGTCTGCGGCATCGGGCCGTCAGCGGCCGAGCAGACCAGGATCGCGCCGTCCATCTGGGCGGCACCGGTGATCATGTTCTTGACGTAGTCAGCATGGCCCGGGCAATCCACGTGGGCGTAGTGACGGGTCTCGGATTCGTACTCAACGTGTGCGGTCGAGATCGTGATACCACGTGCCTTTTCTTCCGGCGCGGCGTCGATCGAGGAGTAATCCTTGAACTCGCCACCGAAGCGCTCTGCACCGATCTTGGTCAGTGCGGCGGTCAGCGTGGTCTTGCCATGATCGACGTGGCCGATGGTGCCGACGTTGACGTGCGGCTTGGTACGCTCGAACTTACCCTTGGACATGGCTGCTTCTTCTCGGTAACAGGTTGGTTATGCACTATCGGCAAGATGGTGCTCACGAAAGGAATCGAACCTTCGACCTCCTCCTTACCAAGGAGGTGCTCTACCGACTGAGCTACGTGAGCGAGTTGTCTATTATGCCGTGTTTTTTCGTTTCGTTCAATGGAGCGGGAGACGGGAATCGAACCCGCACCATTAGCTTGGAAGGCTAAGGTTCTACCGTTGAACTACTCCCGCACCGGGAAAACACGTCACAACATAAAACTGGTGGAGGGAGGTGGATTCGAACCACCGAAGGCGTAAGCCAGCAGATTTACAGTCTGCCCCCGTTGGCCGCTTGGGTATCCCTCCATTCCACTCCCTTGTCGAGGACCGCGGCCTTGCCGGTCAGGGGTGGGTGAGCTCGCTATTTTGGTGATCAGCGCCGATGCTGTCAACAGAAATCTTCACATTCGGTGAAATTTCTTTTTCGGCATCGGCGGCGCCGATCACTCGCCGGGCATCTTAATCTTTTCGTCGGCAAAAATCGCCACGTGCGGCACGCCATCGGCACCAATCCAACCGCGGTACATGCCCTCGGTGTTGAAGGGCGTGGCGGCCTTGCCATCGGCGGACAACACGATGCCGCCGCCATCACCTCCGAGCTCGGGCACGCGTTTGACGATGACCTCTTCGCCGGCCTGCGCAGGTGTTTCCTGCAAGTACTTCATGCGTGCACATATCTCATGCGCGACGGACAGGCGGATGTAGTACTCACCCCAGCCGGTACCCGAGACCGCACACTGGTCGTTCGCATAGGTACCGGCACCGATGATCGGTGAATCACCAACACGCCCGTAGCGCTTGTTGGTCATGCCGCCCGTGGACGTGCCGGCAGCGAGCTTGCCCTGGCTATCCAACGCGACCGCGCCAACGGTACCGAAATGCTTGGCGGTTTCCAGGTCGGCGTGCGCCTGCCCCGCCGCCTCTTCCTTCAAGGCACGCTGCAACTGCTCCCAGCGCTTCTCGGTGCGGAAGTAGGACGGATCCACCAGCTCGATCTTCTGCTCGGCGGCGAACAGCTCCGCGCCCTGCCCCACCATCATCACGTGCGGCGAATGCTCCATCACCGCCCGCGACAGGAGGATCGGGTTTTTCACGGTATGTACGCCCGCAACCGCACCGGCGCGCAGGGTGGCGCCATCCATCAACGAGGCATCCAGCTCATTCTTGCCATCATGGGTGAACACTGCGCCACGCCCCGCATTGAACGTGGGGTCGTTCTCCAGCACGGTGATCGCCGCGGTTACCGCATCCAGCGCCGGCTTGCCGGCCACCAGGGCCCGATGCCCCTGGCGCAGCGCCTCGGTCAACGCCGCACGTGCGGCACGCTCTTCCGCTGCACTGAAGTCCTTGCGCTCCACGCCCGCCCCGCCATGGATGACCAGCAGGGGAGAAACCTCCGCTGCGACTGCAGCTCCCGAAGACAGCGACGCCAGGCCCAGCAGTACTGCAGAAGTCAGCTTCATGTTTCTTCACTCCCGAATGGAAGCTCGATTCTAGGCAGGTGCCAGCCAGTCTGAACAGTCACCGCAGTACCAACCGCTGCTTTTCCGACGCGCGCCGGGGCGGGCCGCCAACACGCCCGGGGGCGGCCGCGTCACAGGCAACAAAAAAGGGGCCGAAGCCCCCTTTGCACATCAATCGCGCGGTCAGTTGGGATGGAGCTCCAATTCACCGTCCACGACACTGGCCATCGCGGTAAAGGCGGCATTGTCCACCTTGAAACCGTCCAGATGCAGGCGGCTGCCCGCGCCCACGCCCGTGACCGGAATCGAACTGAATTCCAACGGCTCACCATTGCTCAGGCGATCAGCCGTGCGCCGCGGCATCACCAGCCATGCATAACCATCGACCAGCGAGTACACCCGGCCACGCCCATCGGCCTCGACGCACAACGCGGTGTCCTCGTCCACGCCGATACCGACGATGTCGTCCTGGCCCTTGTCCTGGGCGGCGCGGGCGACAAACACAATCAGGCGACCAAGGCGGTCGCGCTTGGCGAAATGGGTGTCGGTCACCACGTTCGACAGATAGGGCATGGTCAGGAAATCCTTGTCCATGGTGACTTCACTGCCCATCGGGTCGTTCAATGCGGACGGCGAAATGACGCTGCCACCGTCCAGCGCGCCGTAGGCATAGCCACCAAGAATGGCCAGACCGGCACTGGTGCCGCCGATCGGCTTGCCTGCACGCACATGATCGTTGAGCGCGGCGTTGAGCGCGGTGCCCTTCCAGAAGCGGATGTAACGCGACTGGTCACCGCCGGCAATGAAGATGGCATCGGCGCCACGCACCACACGCAGCACGGCCGGATCATCCGCCGCCTTGCGGCTGTCGAACACCAGCGTCTGCACCGCGGTGACGCCGCCGATGTCGTAATACAGCTCCTTCTGCATGTTGTCGTCGCCGGAGGCGCGCAGGATCACCACGCGGCCGTGCCCAGCCCGTTCGACCCACCAATGGAAGGCCTCAGGCACCCAGTCACCGCCACCCATCAGCATCATCGCGGCCTCGGTCTTGCCGGGGCGCGGGGCATCAAGGTCACCTACTTCGTAGTAGCGGTAGCCAGCGGCACTGATGCCGCGCGAATCCTGGGCATGGAGCACACCGGCTGCCGCGATCGCCGCAACCATCAGGACTACTCGCCCCAGCCAGGAGCTCTTACGTTTCATAGCGTCTTCTACCTGATCCATGTAACCGCTTACAGGTGTAATGCCAGACTTTCCGGCAGTGGTCAAGCGTGTAAAAAAGGTGTTAGATGACGCGACCCCATTCACATTACAGACAGGGTCGGCCGGCACCTTCGCGATGCCGACGGGACAAATCCAGAGCACTTTTCATCAGAGAGCTGATTCATGCGTAAGCACGCAATGGTGTGTTCAATCCAACTGGCCCTGCTGTCGATGGCCGCCCCTGCCCTGGCACAGAACGCTGCCGAAGGCCAACCGCAACAACTCGATACCGTGCAGGTCACCGGCTCTCGCATTCCTCGCGCCCAGGTCGAAGGTCCGGCGCCGGTCACCGTGGTGACGGCCGAGGAAATCAAGTCCGCCGGCTTCACCAGCGTGCCGGACGTACTCCGCGCCATGACCCAGAACGGCGGCGAAACGCAGAGCCAGCAGTCCTCCAGCGGCGCGGACTTCTCGCCGGGCGCGCAGCAGGTTGACCTGCGTGGCCTCGGCCCGAACCACACCCTGGTATTGGTCAACGGCCGCCGCATCGCCGACTTCCCGATGCCGTTCAAGGGCCGCAGCAACTTCACCGACATCTCCAATATTCCGCTGGGCATGATCGAGCGGATCGAGGTACTGACCGGCAGCGCATCGGCCATCTACGGCTCCGACGCGATCTCCGGCGTGGTCAATTTCATCCTCAAGAAGCATGCCGATGGCACCACCGTCGACGCCCGCATGGGCATCACCAGCGAGGGCGGCGGCGAATCGTTCGACATCAGCCTGGTAAGCGGTTTCGAGAAGGGCCGCTTCAGCGGCATCTACAGCGTGGAGCTGCAGTCGCAGACGCCGCTGTGGGCCTATGAGCGCGATATCCAGGACTCCACCAAGGATGGCCCGACTGCTGCCGCACAGGCGCCGCGCCGCGGCTTCCTGCGCACCGACTGGTATGACGACTACATCGACCCGGGCCAGGCAACCTGCGATGCGCTGTCTGCGCAGAATGGCGGCACCACCTACTACGGTTACCGCCCGCGATACGGCTACTACTGCGGCAGCGACGAGGCCATCGGCTACGGCACCATCATCAGCAAGCGCCGCGGCGTGAACGGTTATGCGTCGATGAGCTACGCCTTCGACAACGGCAGCGAATGGTTCGCCGATGTACAGATGGGTTACCACGACGTATCGATGTTCCGCGACGTTACCGCGTGGAGCCACATGGCCGCCGATGGCAACGAGGAAGGCTATTTCTACAACCAGGCCAGCGAGCAGGTGGAGTTCTGGCAGCGCCAGTTCACCCCCGAGGAAATCGGCGGACTGAGCCGCAACATGATCGAGACCACGCAGAAGACCTTTGGCGTGACCACCGGCTTCAAGGGCAGCTGGGCCGACAGCTGGGATTACGAAGCAGCACTGAGCTATTCGCAGTACCGCGCCAAGATCAGCTGGCCGCAGATCGTCGCCGCCAAGGCCAATGCACTGTTCCTTGGTCCGCAGCTGGGCGAGGACGATGATGGCTTCCCGATCTACAACGCCGATCCGGAACGCCTGTATCGCCCGCTCAGCCGCAGCGAGTACGACTCCATCGCTGCGCGCTCGGTCTACACGCCCAAGTCCGAAACCGGCACCTTGTCGCTGACGGTCAGCAAGGGCGACCTGTTCACCCTGCCCGGCGGCGACGCCGGTTTCGCCGGCACGGTCGAGCTCGGCCGCCAGTCCTATTCGCTGAATCCCGATCCGCTGGCCACGCAGTACTACTACTACAGCTGGAAGGACTCGGACGGCAAGGGCAGCCGCAATCGCTGGGCCGGTGCAGCCGAGTTGCGCATGCCGCTGCACGACACCTTGAACTGGAGCGTGGCTGGACGTTATGACCAGTACCGCTACTCGGGCAACAGCATCGGCAAGGCCACCTGGAGCACCGGCCTGGAATGGCGCCCGATCGACTCGCTGCTGGTCCGCGGCTCCTACGGCACCGCCTTCCGCGCGCCCGACCTGCACTACGTCTACGCCGGCATCGGCAATGACGAGACCAGCGGTGTCGACTGGTACAACTATGCACTGGACAACGGCGATGACCCGGAAGAGTACAGCGAGGGCCTGATCCGCACCCGCGAAGGCAACCGCAACCTCGACCCTGAAACCAGCACCTCCTGGACGGCCGGCTTCGTCTGGTCGCCGGTCAATGGCCTGGATATCTCGGCTGACTGGTTCAACATCGACATGCGTGACCAGGTCCAGGACATGAGCGTGGACCAGATCCTGCGCGACGAGGCGGCATGCCGGCTCGGCGACAAGGACATGAGCTCGCCCACCTGCGTGGACGCTGTTTCACGCGTGACCCGCAACTCCAACGGCTCGCTCTACGGTATCTACGTCAATCCGATCAACGTCGCCAAGGAGTCCACCGAAGGCGTGGACGTTGGTGTGCGCTACCGCCTGCAGACCGGCATTGGCCAGTTCACCTTCAGTGGCACCCACACCTGGGTGAAGAAGCACGACTTCCAGCAGTACGCCGGCGATGAGGTCAAGGATCAGTTCGCGGTCAATAGCGGCTTCGATATCCCGCGTACCAAGACCAGCGCCAGCATCAGCTGGGAGAAGGATGCCTGGGCGGCCACCGTCTATGGCCAGCGCTTGGGCAAGCTGCCCAACAGCTGGTCCTATGACCAGGTGTGGGAAGACGGCGATCCGGGTCCGTTCATCCGTGCCACCTATCGCTACAACGCATCGCTGCAGTACCGCTTCGACGAACATTCACGCCTGACCCTGTCGGTGGTGAACCTGTTCAACAAGATGCCGCCGAAGGATCCGACCTACACCGCGTATCCGTACTACGACATCTCCTGGTTCGACAGCGTTGGTCGCCAGATCAACCTGCAGTACACCCACAAGTTCGGTGGGGCCGGGTTGTAATCCCCACATCGCCACGCCGTTCCGCAACAAGGCCCGCCACTGGCGGGCCTTGTTGTTCGTGCGGCTTGCGCCCGCCCGGCCTCAGCTCCCAGCAGAAGCTGGAGCGCATCGCGGCCAGGCAGGCACAACGGCAATTCTTCTCCACAGCCGCTGTGCGCAATGGATGGAGAAGGCTGTGGACAACGGCGCGCAGGCCTTGCGCTGCAAGGCTTTCAAAATGGCGGTGAATTTTTCGCCAAGGCACTACAACGAAGGCGTGCGTTTTTTTGTGGGAGCGGCATCAGCCGCCAAGCACGCGCATCGTCAGGTGGGGCAGTCTCCCGGGTCTGCGGGAATTGTCAGCTTCGCGGCTGACGCCGCTCCTGCAAGCAGCCACCCGGCTTATCGGGTTCTCCACAAGCGCTGTGCGCAATGGCTGGAGAAGGTTGTGGACAACCGTCTACAGGCCTTGCGCTGCAAGGCCTTCAAAATTCTGGTGAATTTTTAGCCAACGCACTACAACAACGGCATGCGGCTTTTTTGTAGGAGCGGCGTAAGCCGCGAAGCACGCAGATCATCGGGTGGCGCAGTCTCCCGGCGCGGCAGGAATGCCAGCTTCGCGGCTTACGCCGCTCCTGCAAGCAACTCTGCTATGCCGAGTAATTCTCCACAGCCGCTGTGTGCAATGGATGGAGAAGACTGTGGACAACCGCCCGCAGGCCTTGCGCTGCAGGGCTTTCAAATTCATGGCGAAATATTGACCAGGCTACAAACCGCAGATACAACAAGGCCCCGCAATGCGGGGCCTTGTGGCTGCAGCAACGTCGCGAAGGATCAGACGTTGAAGCGGAAGTGCAGCACGTCGCCTTCCTTGACGATGTAATCCTTGCCTTCCAGGCGCAGGCGGCCGGCTTCCTTGGCGCCCTGCTCACCCTTGAGGTTGATGAAATCGTCGTAGGCGATGGTTTCGGCACGGATGAAGCCACGCTCGAAGTCGGTGTGGATCACGCCGGCAGCCTGCGGGGCGGTGGAGCCCGCGCGCAGCTGCCATGCGCGGACTTCCTTCACACCTGCGGTGAAGTAGGTCTGCAGGCCGAGCAGCTTGTAGCCGGCACGGATCACGCGGTTCAGGCCCGGCTCCTCCAGACCGAGGTCCTTGAGGAACTCATCGCGGTCGGCGTCATCCAGCTGCGCCAATTCTTCCTCGATGGCCGCACACACCGGCACCACCTCGGCGCCTTCGGCTTCGGCACGCGCGCGCACCGCATCCAGGTGCGGGTTGTTCTCGAAACCATCCTCGGCCACGTTGGCGATGTACATCAGCGGCTTGAGGGTGATCAGGAACATGTCGCGGATCAGTGCCTTCTCATCAGCATCAAGGCCAGCCGAACGTGCCGACTTGCCCTGATCCAGCGTCGATGCCAGCTTTTCCAGCACCGGCTTGCGGGCCAGCGCGTCCTTGTCATTGGCCTTGGCCGCGCGGGTGGCGCGATCCAGTGCCTTCAGCACCGATTCCAGGTCGGCCAGCGCCAGCTCGGTATCGATGGTTTCGATGTCGGCGATCGGGTCGACCTTGTTGGCGACGTGGATGACGTTGCCGTCCTCGAAGCAACGCACCACGTGGGCGATGGCGTCGGTCTCGCGGATGTGGGCCAGGAACTTGTTGCCCAGGCCTTCACCCTTGGACGCACCGGCGACCAGGCCAGCGATGTCGACGAACTCCATCGTGGTCGGGATCACCCGCTCCGGCTTGACGATGGCTGCCAGCGCCTCAAGGCGCGGATCCGGCACAGGCACCACGCCGGTGTTCGGCTCGATCGTGCAGAACGGGAAGTTGGCCGCAGCGATACCCGCCTTGGTCAGCGCATTGAACAGGGTCGACTTGCCGACGTTGGGCAGACCGACGATGCCGCATTTGATACCCATGGTGCTGTCCCTCGGGAATGGAGAATCGGGAATGGAGAATTGGAAAGCGTGCAGCCTTCCGATTCCCCATTCCCCATTCCCTACTTCGCGTTGGTGTGTAGACGCTTCATTGCTTCGCTGTAATCGCCAGCTACCGCCAACGGCATCACGTCGATGGCCGCATCGATGGCCTGTGCCATCAGCACAGCGTCCTCCGGCGACGGACGGCCCAGCACCCAGCCCACCACGCGGTCCTTGTGACCGGGATGACCAATGCCAAGACGCAGGCGATGGAACTTGCCATGACCGAGCAGGCGGATGGTGTCACGCAGGCCGTTCTGGCCGCCATGACCACCGTCGAACTTGAGCCGGGCCACGCCGGGCGGCATGTCCAGTTCGTCGTGTGCAAGCAGGGTCTGTTCCGGCTCGATCTTCCAGAACCGCTGCGCGGCGGTGACCGATTTGCCAGACAGGTTCATGTAGGTCGCCGGCTTCAACAGCCATACCGGCTGCCCGGCAATCTCGACCTTGGCGACTTCGCCAAACAATTTGCTTTCCAGCGCCCAGCGCGCGCCCTGCCGCTCTGCCAGGGCCTCAACGAAATGAAACCCGGCATTGTGCCGGGTCCGGGCGTGTTCGGGTCCGGGGTTGCCCAGACCAACGATCAATCGCAAGCCAGTCATCTGTCAGATACACCTGCTGCGCCCGCCCCGAAGAGCGGGCGCAACATCGCCGATTACTCGGCTGCTGCTTCTTCTGCAGCGGCGGTCTTGGCGATGACAACGGCGTCGTCATGGCCCTTGCCCAGCTTCAGTGCCGGGATTTCCACGCCGGCCGGCAGCTTCAGGCCCGACAGGTAGATGATGTCGCCAGCCTTCAGCTCGCCCAGGTCGACTTCGATCGACTGCGGCAGGTCCTTCGGCAAGCAGGCAATCGCCACTTCCTTCAGTTCGTGGGTGACCAGCACGTCGGCAGCCTTGCCAGCCGGCGAGGTGTCTTCGTTGATGAAGGTCAGCGGCACCGAAGCGTGCAGCACTTCATTCTCGTTCACGCGCTGGAAATCCAGGTGCATGACCAGCTGCTTGTACGGGTGACGCTGCATGTCACGCAGCAGCACCTTGTGGATGGTGCCGTCGAGGTTCAGGTCGATGATCGACGAGTAGAACCAATCGTTGAACTGGGCCAGCCAGATTTCGTTGTGGTTGAACTGGACCTTCACCGGCTCCTTGTCACCACCGTAAACGATGCCCGGGACCACGCCTTCGTGACGCAGGCGGCGGCTCGCACCCTGACCTTGCACGTCACGACGAGCGACTTTGATTTCGTGAGACTTTGCCATTGTTGACTACTCTAGGTTGTTGCACCGCCTCGCGGCGCTGCGTAGAGACTCTTCCGCGACCAGAAGAGCCTGATGTGATCCCCGGACAAGCCGGGGACCGGATGCATCAATCCACGTACATCGAGCTGACCGACTCACCGAAGGCGATGCGACGCATCGTCTCGGCCAGCATTTCGGCCACGCTGATCTGGCGGATCTTGGGACAGACGCGAGCCACTTCGGAAAGCGGGATCGTGTCGGTCACCACCAGCTCGTCGAGCTGGGAGTTGTTCAAATTGTCCACGGCCGGGCCCGAGAGCACGGCGTGGGTGCAGTACGCGGCGACCTTCAGTGCACCGCGCGCCTTGAGGGCAGCAGCGGCAGCACACAGGGTGCCGGCGGTGTCGACGATGTCGTCGACCATGACGCAGGTCTTGCCTTCGACGTCACCGATGATGTTCATCACGGTGGCGACGTTGGCACGCGGACGGCGCTTGTCGATGATGGCCAGGTCGGCATCATCCAGGCGCTTTGCCACGGCGCGGGCGCGCACCACGCCGCCTACGTCCGGGCTGACCACGATCAGGTTGTCGGTGCCGTAGACGCGCCAGATGTCCGCCAGCAGCAGCGGCGAGGCATAGACGTTGTCGACCGGCATGTCGAAGAAACCCTGGATCTGATCGGCGTGCAGGTCGACCGTGAGGATCTGGTCGGTGTGCACGGCCGAGAACATCTTTGCTGCAACCTTGGCGGTGATCGGCACGCGCGAGGAGCGCATGCGGCGATCCTGGCGGGCGTAACCGAAGTACGGCACCACCGCGGTGACGGAGGCGGCGCTCGCGCGCTTGAGCGCGTCGATGATCACCAGCAGCTCCATCAGGTTCTCCGCACTCGGAGCACCGGTCGGCTGAACGACGAAAACGTCCTGCTTGCGCACGTTTTCCTGGATCTCGACCTGTACTTCACCGTCGGAGAACTTGGAAACCAGCGCCTTGCCTGGTCTTACCCCGAGTTCCTTGCAGATGCTCTGTGCAAGAGGTTTGTTGGCATTGCCGGAAAAGACCAGCAGGTTCGGGGAATCTTGCATGACAGCTCTCTCGGGCGTGGGCGAGTAGCGAAGGAAACGTGGTTACTGCAGCGATGGCGCGGGTATGTCTCGCGCACATCCTTTGCGCTTACAGCCGTGGGAGTGCGTGGCAGGGGCGGTAGGATTCGAACCTACGAATGCCAGGATCAAAACCTGGTGCCTTGGGCCTCTTGGCGACGCCCCTGCATCAAACAATTCCCGTCGTTTCCAGCGCATCAAGCAGTGGCGAGCGATCAACACCCGCAGCTACCCAAGCCCGCAGTTGTGGCGGCAATTCCGCCAAGGCCTGCTCTGCAGCAGCGCGCGTGGCGAATTCGACGAAACAACCGCTTCCCGACCCCGTGAGTCGTGCCCGACCAATACCTGACAAGGCCTGGAACGTCGCCTCGATGGCAGGTTCCTGGCGCCGTAGTACCGGCTCGAACGCATTTCCGAGGACGGTCCCGGAAGCGAAGTCCGCTATTTTCACGGGCTTGGCATCCCGCGTCAAATGCTGTGAACGGAAAAGTTCAGCCGTGGGCACGTGAACCCCCGGATCCACCAGCAAATACCATGCTTCCGGCAGTTCAAGCGGGGTCAGCAATTCGCCCACGCCTTCGGCCCAGGCACTGCGTCCGCGCACGAAGACCGGCACATCTGCCCCAAGGCACACGCCAAGGGCTGCCAGCGCATCCTCATCCAGACCGGTACCCCACAACGCGTTCAGCGCCACCAGCACGGTCGCAGCATCTGACGAACCACCCCCAAAGCCACCACCGGCAGGAATCCGCTTTTCAACCCGGATATCGACACCTTTCCCGCAATTGGTCGCATTTTTCAGCGCGATGGCAGCACGAACCACCAGATCATCAGCCTCTGCAACGCCGGCCACGGAAGCGCCCTTGCGGCGCACCTGACCGTCCTCGCGCAGGCGCAGGCCAATCCGATCGCCCCAGTCCAGCAACCGGAACACCGTCTGCAGCACGTGATAGCCATCCGCGCGCCGACCGGTGATATGCAGGAACAGGTTCAGCTTGGCCGGGGCCGGCCAGTACGACCAACCCGCTTCGTCAGCTACGGCAGTCATGGTGCGTCCGATCCCCATTCATCCACGATCAGGCGGACCTTGGCATCGCCATTGACCGCCTCGATCCGGCGCGGCAGCGACGGGCGCCCGGCATCGGCCGGGTACCAGTCCAGGTAATCCACCTGCCAACCTTGCTGGCGGAGCACCCGCGGCCGCCCTTCAGCGTCGAAACCGAGGTGTTCCGGACTTGTGCCCTCAGTTGGTAGACCACGCACCCACTCGGCCAGTTGGGCGACCGGAATCTCCCAGCCAGTAGCCTGCAAGAGCAGTTCGCCGGCGTCATCGGCCGTGCGCGGTCCGCCTTCCAGTCCTTCCAGGCGCACCACCTGCCCTGGGGCGCCACCGCTGAGCTGCCAGCTCTGCCGGGTGACCGGCGCGGCCAGACTGACCTGGTAGGCAGGCCCCTGCTGCAACCAGTCGATCCGGCCGTTGCCACCATTGCGGCCCTTGCTGATCGCCACCCGGCCCTGGAACGACCAGTTCGGCTGCGCCTGCAAGGCAGCCTGGCGTTGCTGCTCTGCCGCCTGCGCCTGCGCCGACACCTGCGAAACCTCAGCCGCGACCGGTGTCGCCTGGCGCTTGGGCACCGAACCACAGGCCGCGAGCGCACCTACCACCAGCAGCGCCAACGGCGCCCGCCACATCAATACGTTCATACACCCAACTTTTCGATCGCACGCTGCAGCGCGCGGTTATCCGGATCCAGTTTGCGGGCCTCATCGAAGAAGCGCCTGGCCTCGTCTTTCTGCCCCAGCACCCACAACACTTCGCCTACGTGTGCAGCGATTTCCGGGTCCTTGTTCAAGGTCCAGGCACGGCGCAGATGCACCAGCGCCTCATCGTTGCGGCCCAGCCGATACAACACCCAACCGTAGCTGTCGACGATGGCCGCATTGTCCGGCTCGGCCACGCGTGCACGGTCGATCAGCTCCAATGCTTCCTGGTAGCGCTGGGTGCGGTCGGCCAAGGTGTAGCCCAGCGCGTTCAACGCTGCCACGTTCTCCGGCTCGGCCACCAGCACCTTGCGCAGGTCCGCCTCGGCGCGCGGCACATTGTCGTTGCGCTCCCAGGCCAGCGCGCGGGCGTACAGCAAGGCGCTGTCATCCGGGAACGCAGCCAGGCCACGGGCCAGCACATCGAACTCGGCCTTGGTTTCGCCATCACGCAGTTGCAGCTCGGACTCCAGCAGGTAGGCGTCGCGGCGCACATCGTCGTCCAGCGAGGCATCGGCCTGCACGGCTTGCACTTCCTTGGCAGCGCGCGCCTTGTCACCCATCAGGTGCAGCGCGTTCACCGCACGCAGCTGTGCCTCACCGCGATGCTCGCCACCAGGCACACCGTGATACCAATCCACCGCCTCCTGGTAGCGCTTCAGGTATTCGGCAATCTTGCCCAGCAGCAGGCGCTGGTCGGGGTCCGGCTTGCTGGCCTTTGCCGCGATGTCCTGATACAGCGCCAACAGCGCCACATCGTCCTTCTGTTTGGCCAGCAGCGAGGCACGCATGCCCCAGCTCTGCAGGTTCTGTTCACCTACCGACAGCACATGCTCGGCAGCGGCGGTCTCACCCAGGGTGTCATAGGCGATGGCCAGCGCGCCGCGCAGCTCGTCGTCCTTCTCCGCCTTCGGCTCGATGCCCTTGAGCAGGGCCAGCGCCTCGTCCTTCTTGCCAGCCTGGTTGAGCTGGGAGGCATGCAGCAACGCCACCCGCGGCTCATCCGGGAAGCGCCGGACCACCTCGCCGACCATCCGCCGCGACAACTCCGGTCGTTCCATGCGCAGGGCCAACCGGCCAAATTCCTGCCAGGCTTCCAGATCATTGGGGATCGCATTGGCGTCCACCAGCATGCCCAGCACCTGCGCCGGCACCGCCGGGTCGCGGCCGCCAGTTGCAAGCGCCAGCAGCGCGTAACGCCAGGCCCGCGGTTCAGGGGAGCGCAGCACCGCCAACAACTCCTTGCGGGCCAGCCTGGCGTCGCCATTGCGCATGGCCAGCGCACCGCGGGTGCCGCGCACCGCTACCGAGCCGGGATCACGCTGGGCCCATAGGGCCAACGCCTGTTCGGCGCGGTCGGCGTCATCGGCCAGCATGGCGATGCGGGTGGCGCGCTCGGCCAGCCCCACGTCGCCCTTGGCTTCCTGGGCGGCCTGCAGGTACCAGCGGGCGGCATCGGGCAACTTGCCAGCCTGCAGCGAGAACTCACCGGCCAGCACCGGGGTCAACGGCAGGCCTTCAGCCGCCAACGGCGTCCGGACAGGCGCAGCCGGGGCCGCCAGCACCGGAAAAACCGGCAGGGAAAGCAACAGAACGGTGCATATGCGATTGAATACGGGCATCTGGCGCAACCGGGCCGTAAAATGGCGGCCTTCAACAGCCAGCAGCTTATCGCAAGCAACTGAACAGATGACCCTGTGGGTGCTCGGACTGAATCACCAGACTGCGCCGGTAGAACTGCGCGAACGCGCTGCCTTTGGCGGAGACGCCTTGCCGCGGGCGATGGATTCATTGCGGCAGACCCCGCAACTGGCCGAGGCGGTGCTCCTGTCCACCTGCAACCGCACCGAACTGTACGCCGTTGCCGAGGACAGCAAGGCCCTGAGCCAGTGGCTGGAACACCACGCTGGCAGCCTGCAGGGCTATCTCTACCAGCACAGCGACGCTGAGGCGGTGCGCCACCTGTTCCGGGTCGCCACCGGGCTGGACTCGATGGTGCTGGGCGAGCCGCAGATCCTGGGCCAGGTCAAGGATGCCTGGGCACTGGCCCACGACAGCGGCGCGATCGGGCAACAATTGGACCGGTTGTTCCAGCAGACCTTCTCCGTGGCCAAGCGTGCCCGCACCGACACCCGCGTCGGCGCCAATCCGATCTCGGTGGCCTCCACCGCGGTGCGGCTGGCGCAGGACTCGTTTGCGCGCATGGATGAATCCACTGTGCTGCTGGTCGGCGCCGGCGAAACCATGGAACTGGTCGCCAAGCACCTGAGCGATGCCAAGGTGAAGCGGCTGCTGATCGCCAACCGTACCGTGGCCAATGCGCAGGACCTGGCCAGCCGTCACGGCGGCGTGGCGCTGCCCTTGACCGAGCTGGAGCGCCACCTGGGCGAAGCCGACGTGGTGTTCTCGGCCACGGCCGCGCGCGAGCCAGTGATCCTGCACCGCCAGGTCGCCAACGCACTGCGCTTGCGCCGGCACAAGCCGATGCTGCTGTTCGACCTGGCCGTGCCGCGCGATATCGAAGCCGAGGTCGGCACCCTGGCCGACGCCTACCTGTACACCGTGGACGATCTGGAACGGGCCGTGGAGGAAAACCGCCGCGGCCGCCGCGAAGCCGCCGCCGAGGCTGAATCCATCATCGACCTGCAGGTCACCCGCTATCTGGAGAACCTGCGCGCCACCCGCCTGCAGGCACCGATCCGGCAGCTTCGTGCGTTTGGCGAGGCGACCCGCGCCGAACTGCTGGCCAAGGCCCGGCAGCAGCTGGCGCATGGCAAACTGCCCGACGAAGTACTGGAGCAGCTGGCGCACGGCCTGACCAACCGCCTGCTGCATCCGCCCACCGCCGCCCTGCGCCAAGCCGCGCAGGAAGGCGATACCGACCTCACCCGCGCCGCCGAGCGCCTGTTCCCGGCCGCCCCCGGGTATCACCACCCCGCTGCGAGGAATGATGACGCCGACCCTGCGCCGTAAGCTGCTGGCACTGGCCGAGCGCCGAGAAGAACTGGAACGCCTGCTTTCCGACCCCGATGTGGTCGCCGACAACGAGCGCTTCCGCAATTTTTCCCGTGAGTTCTCGCAACTGGAACCCATCGCCACTGCATTGGCGAACGAAGCCCGTGCGCTGGACGATCTGGCCTCGGCCGAAGCCATGCGGAACGACCCGGAACTGCGCGAGCTGGCCGAGGAAGAAATCAGCGCCGCCCAGGCGCGCCTGCAGGCATTGGACGAGGAGCTGGCGCTGCTGCTGGTGCCGCGTGACCCGCGCGACGAAGGCAACCTGTTCCTGGAAGTGCGTGCCGGCACCGGCGGTGACGAAGCGGCGATTTTTGCCGGCGACCTGTTCCGCATGTACGCCCGCTATGCCGAGCGTCAGGGCTGGAAGGTGGAAATCGAATCCGACAACCCCGGCGAACACGGCGGCTACAAGGAAATCGTGGCACGCGTGGTTGGCCGCGGCGCCTATTCCAAGCTGAAGTTCGAATCCGGCACGCACCGTGTGCAGCGCGTGCCGGCCACCGAATCGCAGGGCCGCATCCACACCTCGGCAGCGACGGTGGCAATCATCCCCGAGGCCGACGATGTCGAAGACGTGGTGATCAACCCGGCGGACCTGAAGGTGGACACGTTCCGTTCCTCCGGCGCCGGCGGCCAGCACGTCAACAAGACCGAGTCGGCGATCCGCATCACCCACGTTCCCACCGGCGTGGTGGTGGAATGCCAGACCGAGCGCAGCCAGCACGCCAACCGCGACAAGGCGATGAAGCGGCTGAAGGCGCAGTTGCTGGATGCCGAGCGCAGCAAGCAGGCCGCTGCCCAGGCCGAATCGCGCCGCCTGCAGGTAGGCAGTGGCGACCGCAGCCAGCGCATCCGCACCTACAGCTTCCCGCAGGGCCGCATCACCGACCACCGCGTCGAAGGCCTGACCCTGTACGACCTGCCCAACATCATCGAAGGCGGCCTCGACGACCTGATCGCACGCTTGCAGCACGAACACCAGGTGGATGAGCTGGCGCGTTTGGCGGAAGGGACCTAATACGCCCCCTCCCTTATGCGCAGCATAGGGGAGGGTTGGGGAGGGGGTAGCTTTTGGCTTTTTGGCATTGGCCTTCGCTACTGCCTCTGGATTTGGCCTTGGTCGCCAGCCCATAGCAAAATCAAAAACCTACCCCTCCCCAGCCCTCTCCTGCGCTACGCGCAAGGGAGGGGGCAAAGCCAGCACAATGACCAACGCCCTCAACGAACGCGACCAGCTCCGCCATGCCGTCAGCCGCCAACCCGGTGACTTCATCGCCTGGGTAATGCTGGCCGACGCAGAACTTGGTGCGGGCGATGTACGCGCAGGTGAGGCGGCGGCATCCAGAGCACTGCAACTGCGACCGCAGCACCCCGAAGCCCTCGCCCGTCTTGGCCGCGCGCGTTGGATGCAAGGAAGGCATGAGGAAGCCGCCGCACTGTTGCAGCAAGCCTGCCAGCTCGCCCCGCAGCACCCAGGCATGGCCTTGTGGCTGGGTCATGTACTGGAAGACGCCAACCAGCCCGAAGCCGCTGCCGATGCCTATCGACGCGCGCATGCGCTGGCACCGGACGAGGCCTATATGGCCGCACAGCGCCTGAACTGGCAGCGCCGGCTCTGCGACTGGCGCGATATCGATGCACTGTCGCAACAGGTGCGTCGCGCGGTCGCGCAAGGCAATCCCGCCGTGGAGCCTTTTGCCTTTCTCAGCGAGGATGCCAGCGCCGCCGAACAACTGGCCTGTGCGCAGCAACGTGCCGGCGTGCTTGCCCAAGCCATTCCGCGCCTGCCTGCAACGCAGGTTCGTGCACAGGGCGCACTGCGCGTGGGCTTTCTTTCCAACGGCTTCGGCGCGCACCCGACCGGCCTGCTGACAGTCGCATTGTTCGAGCAGTTGCGCGCACATCCGCAATTGCAGACACATCTTTTTGCGCTCAACAGCGACGATGGCAGCGGCATCCGCCGACGCCTGCAGGCAGCTGTCGGGCAGTTGCACGACCTCAGCAACCAAGCACATGCAACGATTGCGCAGCGCATCCGCGCCGCTGGCATCGACCTGCTGTTCGACCTGCGCGGCTGGGGCGGCGGTGGCACACCCGAAGTGCTGGCCATGCACCCTGCTCCGCTGCAGTTGAACTGGCTGGCCTACCCCGGCACGTCCGGTGCACCGTGGATCGACTACGTCGTCGCCGATGCGTTCGTGTTGCCGCCCGCATTGGAATCCGGCTTCAGCGAAAAGGTGCTGCGCCTGCCGCGTGCCTTCCAGCCCTCGGACAACAGCCGCATTGTTCAGCCCCCGCCCTCGCGCGCTGACTGCGGATTACCGGACGCCGGCGTGGTGTTCTGTTGCTTCAACAACAGCTACAAGCTCAATCCGCGCAGCGTCGAACGCCTGTTGCAGGTGCTGCTGGGCGTGCCAGACAGCGTGTTATGGCTGCTGTCCGGTCCAGGCAAGGCCGACCAACGCCTGCAGGAGGTCGCGCGCCGACGCGGCGTGGACCCGGCGCGCCTGGTGTTCATGCACAAGCTGCCGCATCCGCAATATCTGGCCCGTTACCAGCATGCCGACCTGTTCCTGGACACACACCCGTATAACGCCCACACCACGGCCTCCGATGCGCTGTGGGCCGGTTGTCCGGTGCTGACCGCACCCGGCAGCACGTTTGCCGCGCGGGTGGCCGGCAGCCTCAACCATCACCTCGGCATGGACGAGATGAATGTCGCCGATGACCAATCCTTCGTCACCACGGCGATTGCGCTGGGCAATGACCCCAACGCCCTGCAGGCTGCACGGCAGCGACTGGCGCAGGCCCGGGAACAGAGCAGCCTGTTCGACATGGCCGGCTTCGCCAGTGACCTGGCCCAGCTGCTGCAACAGCTGGCCGGCGCCCACGGCTGGCGTGGTGCAGACATCGACTGACATCCGATTGGGTTAGGCTCGGCGTTCCACAAGGAGTGACCATGGGCAAGCTCAAGCGCAAACAGTACGAAGCGTTGCTGGAACCGATGCAGCTGGAACTGGCCAACATGGCCCGCTGGGCCCAGCACTGCGGGCAGCGTGTACTGGTGTTGTTCGAGGGCCGCGACACCGCCGGCAAGGGCGGCGTCATCCAGGACATCGCCAAACACGTCAATCCACGCCACTGCCGGGTGGTGGCCCTGCCCAAGCCCAGCGAACGCGAAGACAGCCAGTGGTATTTCCAGCGCCATATCGCGCACCTGCCCGCCGCCGGCGAGATCGTGCTGATGGACCGCAGCTGGTACAACCGCGCCGGCGTGGAGAAGGTGATGGGCTACTGCACCGATGCGCAGTACAAGGCCTTCCTCAAGCAGGCCCCTGCGTTCGAAAAGCTGCTGGTCGACGATGGCATCCTGCTGTTCAAGTACTGGTTGTGCGTGGATCAGGAACAGCAGGAAAAGCGCTTTGCCGAGCGTCGCGACGACCCGCTCAAAGGCTGGAAGCTGTCACCGATCGATCTGAAATCGCGGCAGGAATACAGCGCCTACACCCAGGCCCGCGAAGCCATGCTGGAGGCCACCCACAGCGTTCATGCACCGTGGACGCTGGTGGATTTCAATGACCAGAAGCATGGCCGCCTGACCCTGATACGCGACCTGCTGGATCGCCTGCCCGATACCCACATCGACGAACCGGTGATTGAACTGCCACCGCTGCCGGGCAAACCGAAGAAGGAGAAGTACGGCGTGGTGAAGCCGATTGCGCCGTTTGCGGTGGATGAAGAAGCAGCCAAACCGTAGCCCGCCTCCGGCTCCCTGTAGTGCCGAGCCATGCTCGGCAGGAGCTTTCCCGCATTGTCCGAAAGGCTGCCCTCACCCCAACCCCTCTCCCGTTCACGGGAGAGGGGCTTGTAGTGCCGAGCCATGCTCGGCAGGAGCTTTACCGACAATGCCGTAGGAGCGGCATAAGCCGCGAAGCTGGCATTGTGTGGAGAGCTGAAAAGCTACCCCTCCCCAACCCTCCCCTTCGCGCCGCGAAAGGGAGGAAGCGGTTCTTGGCAATCTGTCAGAGGGTCGCGGCGCTGCTCTTGCCCCCTCCCTTTCGCGCAGCGAAGGGGAGGGCTGGGGAGGGGTGCTCTTGGCCTCAAAGCTTCTCGCTCCCGCCTCGAAGCCCCAACACACGGAAAACCACCATCCCCTTAAACCGCCTTACCCCCGGCAGCCACAATCGCCTGCTCGATTTCCTGCGCATTCACCGGCCCTAGGAACTGCCGGGCCACCTTGCCGTCCGGCCCGATCAGGTAGGTCATCGGCAAGCCACGCGGCGTGGCGAAATCCTTGGGCGGGCTGAAGGTATCGATGATGGCGATCGGATAGGCCACCGGATGCTCCTTCAGGAAGGCCTGCATCTCGTCCAGCTCGATGTCCTCATAGGCCAGGCCAACCACTTCCACATTGCTGCGCATGGCGTGCAGCGCCGACAGCTCCGGCATTTCCTGCAGGCAGGGCGCGCACCAGGTGGCCCAGAAATTCACCACCACCCACTGCCCGCGGTGACTGGCCAGGTCATAGGTCTTGCCATCCACGGTTGGCACCTGCAGTTGCGGTATTTCCACCGTCTGCTGGACCACGCTGGACTGGGCCGTCTCAGCGGCAGCCGGTGCGGCCGCTGCATCGGGTGCGGCAGCCGGTGCAGCGGCAGGTGCCTGCGCCGGCTTGCACGCAGCCAAGGCCAACGCCAGCAGCGCGACGGGAACAAACTTCTTGATCATCGACTCTCTCCGCGCTCTACATAGATGTCATCCACCCGGCGCTTGAGCAGTTCGCGCAACGGCAGACGTAGTTGATCCAGGGCGTTGCAGGCCGCTTGCCCGAGGCTGTCCTCGCGCATCGGCAGGTATTCCTCGGCGGCCGGTATACGCAGCTGCGAGCTTTCGTACAGCTCATGCAGGCTGATGCTGTCCAGGTCACGCGCCAGCAGCCATTCACCGCGCTCGTCACGGCGCAGCACGCCAATAACTTCCATCTGCTCCAGCAATTGCTGCAGCAGGGAGTCGGTGAGCATGGGTTCCAGCAGCAACAGCTGGTCTTCATCCAGCCCCTGCCCTTGCTGCCGCGCCTCACGGAACCGTCCCAACAACCTCAGCAGGCCATACAGCTCGCAGCCCTGCGGCAACCGCAATGCCGCCGGCTGGTAGCGGAATGCGGCCACCGATGAGGCCAGCGATGCGCCCAGCAGCACCGAGACCCAACTCAGGTAGATCCACAGCAACAGGATCGGCACGAACGCCACCGTGCCGTAGAGCTTCTGATAGGACTGGAAGCTGCCCAGGTACAGGCCCATGCCCCACTTCACCAGCTCCAGCATCAGCACCGCCAACAGTGCGCCGGGAATGGCATGGCGCCACTTCACGGTATGGTGCGGCACCACCCGGTAGATCAGCACCACACAGACGAATTCGATCAGCACCGGCGCCAGCCGCAGGCCGAGGTCGGCCAACCAGCGGCCCTCGGTCGTACCGAACAAGGGCAGCGACAACACTTTGGCCGAGATCGCCAACGAGGCGGCGGCCAGCAAGGCGCCCAGGGTAAGCACCGTCCAATAGACCAGGAAGCGGGTCAGCTGTGGCCGCGCCGAGGCCACCCGCCAGATACGGTTGAAGGTCTGTTCGACGCTGTTGAGGGTGATCAGCAGCGATACCACCAGGGCCAGGAAGCCGGCAGCGGTCAGCTGCCCGGCGCTGGCCGAGAACTGCCGCAGATACCCTTCGGCCGCGCGCGCCGCCGACGGCACGAAGTTGGAGAACACATAGTCGCTGAGCGCCTCGCTCCAGCGATCGAACATGGGGAACGCGGACAGCACCCCGAATACCACGATGGCCAACGGCACCAGCGCGAACACCGTGGTGTAGGCCAGCGAACCGGCAGCCTGGAACAGGCGATCATCAATGAAGCGCTTCCACAGGAAGCGCCCGAAGCTGACGTTGCGCGCACGGTCCCGCAGGCGCTCCATCCATAGGTTGAGTGAATCCAAAGGTTCCATTTGGCAAGGGTACCCGATGCAAAGCGCGGCCCGCATCGTTGATACTGCCGGTTCCTGCATGATTGAGCGAACGGTGTGATGGCGGAAATCCTGGTGCTTTACTACAGCCGTGGCGGTTCGGTGGCCCGGCTGGCGCGGCAGATCGCCCGCGGTATCGGCGAGGTGCCGGGCATGAGCGCCCGTCTGCGCACCGTACCTCCGGTCGCCGCTGTCACCCAGACCAGCGCCCCGCCAGTGCCCGACGACGGCGCACCCTATGTGGAGATCGCCGACCTGGCCGAGTGCGACGGCATCGTGCTGGGCAGCCCCACCCGCTTCGGCAACATGGCCGCACCGGTCAAACACTTCCTCGATGGCCTGGGCGCGGAATGGGTCAACGGCACTCTCGCCGGCAAGCCGGCGGCAGTGTTCACCTCCACCGCCTCGATGCACGGTGGCCAGGAATCGACCCTGTTGTCGATGCACCTGCCGCTGTTGCACCACGGCTGCCTGATCGTCGGCATCCCGTTCACCGAGCCGGCACTGAGCCACACCCGCAGCGGCGGCACGCCGTATGGCGCCAGCCATGTGGCCGGCAGCCAGGATGATCCGCAGCCCACCGACGATGAAGCGGTGTTGGCACGGGCATTGGGCCGACGGGTCGCCGATATCGCCCGGCGTCTGGCGCAATGAGCGGCCGCAGCCGCGATCTGACCTTGGCATTGGCATTGGCGCTGTTGGCCGGCCTGTATGCGTGGTGGTTCCGCGCCGACCGCCATCTGCTGGCGGTAGCCTTGGTGTTCGTGGCGCCGCCGGTACTGTTGTTGCTGGGCGTGCTGGCACAGCGCGCTGTGGCCCGCTTCTGGGCGGGGGTATTGGCGCTGTTCTGGTTCAGCCACGGCGTGATGAGTGCCTGGAGCCACCGCGACACCGCCCTCTACGCGTGGATCGAGATCCTCCTGGCGCTGCTGATCGTGGCCCTGGTCAGCGTACCCGGCATGCGCGCCCGCTTTGCGGCAAGGAAAGCCCGGTAGCCCCAGCCCGGTTGGGGCGTTACCGACATCCCCCTGTAGAGCCGAGCCATGCTCGGCTGGGGCGTTACCGACAATCCACAGTTTGTGGGAGCGGCGTCGGCCGCGAAGCTGGCATCACCGAAACTGCAGGCAAGCTGGTGATCCGTTGGAGCACCGGCTTCGCGGCGGCCGCCCCGACCACAACCACCAAAAAAACCGCCCCCCGGCCCCACCACCCGCCAAAGGCGAGGG
>NZ_JBXFWM010000038.1:0-40578 GCF_056856655.1 Stenotrophomonas sp. STEN033 | reverse complement strand
GGCTTTCCCGGCATAGCCTCCCTGCCGAGCATGGCTCGGCACTACCGGACATCTCTCTGCGTTTGTGGGAGCGGCGTAAGCCGCGACGCTGGCAATGCGCGAAAAGCAGCGAAAGCTACCCCTCCCCAGCCCTCCCCTCGCCTGCGGCAAAGGGAGGGAGCGTAGTGCCGAGCCATGCTCGGCAGAGGCTTTACCTGCGAAGCTCCCGCCAAGCGTGGCTCGGCACTACCGGGCATCTCCGCGCCTGTGGGAGTGGCGCACAAAAAAACCCCGCCAAGGCGGGGTTTTTGCCGTAATGGAAGCGGCGCATCGCTGCGCCACGGCCATTACTTGTAGTCGCGCACGTCGTGGCCGGTGTAGACCTGGCGCGGACGGCCGATCTTCATTTCCGGGTCGACCTGCTGTTCCAGCCAATGCGACACCCAGCCAGCCGTGCGGCCCAGCGCGAACATGACCGTGAACATCTCGGTCGGGATGTTCAGCGCCTTGTAGATGATGCCGCTGTAGAAGTCGACGTTCGGGTACAGCTTGCGGGCAACGAAGTACTCGTCCTGCAGCGCGGCCTGTTCCAGCTTGATGGCCACGTCCAGCAGCGGATCCTGCACGCCCAGCTGACCCAGCACCTGCTTGGTCATCTCGCCGATCACCTTGGCGCGCGGGTCGAAGTTCTTGTACACGCGGTGGCCGAAGCCCATCAGGCGGAAGCCCGAGGTCTTGTCCTTGGCCTTGACCACGGCCGATTCGACGTTGTCGGCCGAACCGATCTCTTCCAGCATCTTCAGCACGGCTTCGTTGGCGCCGCCGTGTGCCGGGCCCCACAGCGCGGTGACGCCAGCGGCGACCGATGCATACGGGTTGGCGCCGGTGGAACCGACCAGACGCACGGTCGAGGTCGAGGCGTTCTGCTCATGGTCGGCGTGCAGGATGAACAGCAGATCCAGCGCCTTGACCACGTCCTTGTTCAGATCGTACTTGCCGTCGGCCGACTCGAAGGTCTGCTTCAGGAAGCGGCTGACGTAATCCAGCGAGGTGTCCGGCTTGTTGGCCGGCAGGCCCTTGCCATGGCGGTAGATCAGCGCCGACAGGGTCGGCACCTTGGCGATCAGGCGCACGGCAGCCTGGCGGCGCTGCTCGGCGTCGTCCAGGTCCAGCGAGGCGTGGTACTTGGCCGACAGCTGCGCGATCGAGGCAGCCAGGATCGCCATCGGGTGGGCGTCCTTGGCGAAGCTGCCGATCAGCGTGTTGATCGAATCGTCGACGCCGGCTTCGGCGCTCAGTTCGGCTTCGAAGGCCTTGAGCTGGCCGGCGTCCGGACGCTCGCCATTGATCAGCAGGTAGGCCACTTCGACGAAGCTGGACTTCTCGGCCAGCTGCTCGATCGGATAGCCGCGGTACAGCAGCACGCCCTTGTCACCGTCGATGTAGGTGATGGCCGACTTGCAGCTGGCGGTGGCGGTGTAGCCCGAGTCGTAGGTGAAGAGACCGGTTTCCTTGGTCAGCTTCGAGATATCGACACAGTTATTGCCCAGTACGGGTTTGACGACAGGCAGAACGACCGACTTGTCGCCGGCGTTGAGCGTGACCTGATCAAGATCGGACACAGTGTGCGCTCCTCAAGTGGAAGGCGCCTGTCCTGACGAATGGGGTACGGGCAGGCGCGTGAAGGAATTCCGCAGTTTTCCACTGCGGTTCCGACGATTATCGCACAGCAGCATTTGCAGATTGCGAAGACAAAAGTCTTATAGGCGCAGTTTCGCCGCGACACAGCGTCGCATGCGCACAACCGCCCGATTCTGCAAGGGTTCAGCCGTACGACAGACAAGACAAAACAACGGCCGCGCAAAGCGCGGCCGTTGTTTGTCCAGCAACAACAGTTCGATTAGCGCGCGTAGCGCTTCTGGAACTTGTCGATGCGGCCGCTGGTGTCGATAACCTTGTGCTTGCCCGTGTAGAACGGGTGCGAAGCCGAGGAAATTTCAACCTTGATCAGCGGGTATTCTTCGCCGTCTTCCCACTTGACCGTTTCCTTGGAGGACATGGTCGAACGGGTCAGGAACTTGAAGTCGGAGGTCACGTCGTGGAAAACGACGTTGTGGTAATCGGGATGGATATCGGCCTTCATGGGCTCGCACCGTGTGGGCTGGTGGTCAAGACGGCCATTATAAGCACGACCCGCCACGATAGGCAAGTCGCGCTCACTGAACCGCTGGGCCGGCGCTTATTGGCCCAGCGCCCGCCGGACCTGGGCCTCGAAACGGGCCTGATCGTAACCGATCAACAAGGCCGTATTGTCCGTCACGCCGGTCTGGCGGTTCCAGTCGACGATGGTGGCGCCACGGGTGCGGGCGCCGGTCAACTCGATCGACAGCGGCCGCTGTTCAACCACGGTGCCCCCCTCCGGCTGCAATGCCCAGGCCATCGCCAGCGCATCGGCGGCGTACCAGCGCTCGCCGCGGCTGTCTTCCGACCACAACCGGGTCTGGCGTGAAATCAGCTCGTAGAAGCGTGCCTTCTCGGTATCGGCGGCCAACCATTGCTCGACATCGCGATGCATCAAGCCATGGGCGATGGTGGCCTCCCAATCGGCGACTTCGATGAACGGGAACGCGGTGAAAACGATATGCGCCGCTTCCGGATCGAAGGCGATATTGAACTCGGCGGCCGGGGTGATGTTGCCGTGGCCGGTGATCGCGCCGCCCATCACCACGAAGCGCTTCACGCGCTGCGGCAGACTGGGGTCCAGCTTCAGCGCCAGCGCGATATTGGTCAGTGGGCCCAGCGCGACCAGCAGCAATTCGCCTGCATATTGGTGCGACAGGCGCAGGATCGCCAACGCGGCGTGCTCGGCTTCCACCTTGCGCGCGGCCAACGGCAGATCCACATCACCAAAGCCGTCGCGGCCATGCACGTGCGCGGCATCCTCGGCCGGATACACCAACGGGTCGGCGGTGCCGGCGAATACCGGCACGTCTTCGCGGCCGGCGACCTCGCACAGTTTCAGCGCGTTGCGCACGGTGTATTCAAGGCCGACATTGCCCGCCGCCACCGTCAACGCGACCACCTCGTGGCGCTCGTCGGCAAAGGCCATCAGCAGTGCCAGCGCATCGTCCACGCCCGGATCAGTATCAATCAGCAACGGTATCTTCTTGCTCATCTTCTGCTTCACTTCTGGTTGGCCATGGAGTCTGTCACGGCCTCCATGACAGTGGAAGCACGCAATCAGGCCGCTGCGTAGCGCACCGCACCGCCAATCCAACGGTTGACGATGCGGTCGGCCAGCGCCGGCGCGTCATTGAGCAGGCGTTCGGCAAGATCGTGCACGGTCGGCAGCAGGCCGGCATCGCGGGCCAGATCGGCCACGCGGAAAGTAGCCAAACCGGTCTGCCGCGTACCCAGCAGTTCGCCGGGACCACGCAGTTCCAGGTCCTTTTCCGCGATCAGAAAGCCATCTGAGGTGAGCCGCATGGTTTCCAGGCGCTCCCGCGCCATTGCCGACAGTGGCGCCTGGTACATCAGCACGCAGCTCGATGCGGTGGCTCCGCGCCCTACGCGTCCGCGCAACTGGTGCAGCTGCGCCAGGCCCAGGCGTTCGGCATTCTCGATGATCATCAGCGAGGCATTGGGCACGTCGACACCGACTTCGATCACGGTGGTGGCGACCAGCAGATCCGTCTCCGCCTGCTTGAAGGCACGCATTGCCGCCTGCTTCTCGGCCGCCTTCATGCGCCCGTGCACCAGCCCGATGCGCAGTTCCGGCAACTGGGCCGACAAGGCTTCGTAGGTGGTCTGCGCGGCCTGCGCATCCATGCGGGCGTTGCCCGGGCCCGCGCCTTCCTCGCTTTCCTCGATCAGTGTGCACACCCAGTACACCTGCCGACCCTGTTGACAGGCGATGCGGATGCGCTCGACCAGTTCCGGGCGCCGCTCGGCGCTGATGGCGATGGTCTGCACCGGCGTGCGACCGGGCGGCAGTTCGTCGATGGCGGACACATCCAGATCCGAATACGCCGCCATCGCCAGCGTGCGCGGGATTGGCGTGGCGGTCATCACCAGCTGGTGCGGCACCACCCCGGCCGTGGCGCCCTTGTCACGCAGCGCAAGCCGCTGGTGCACGCCGAAGCGGTGCTGCTCGTCGACGATGGCCAGCGCCAGATCGTTGAACACCACGTTGTCCTGCATCAGTGCGTGGGTACCGACCACTACCTGCGCATGGCCGCTGGCTACATCTTCCAGCACCTTGGCGCGGGCCTTGCCGGTGACCTTGCCGGCCAGCCAGGCAACGCGGACACCCAGGGGCTCGAGCCATGCGCGCAGGTTGGTCAGATGCTGCTCGGCCAGCAGTTCGGTGGGCGCAGCCAACGCCACCTGCTTGCCGCGTTCCACTGCCAGCATCGCGGCCAGGGCGGCGACCACGGTCTTGCCGGAACCCACGTCGCCCTGCACCAGCCGCAGCATCGGATGGGCGCGGGCCAGATCCTTGCGGATTTCGTCGAACACGCGCTGCTGTGCGCCGGTCAGTCTGAACGGCAAGGCCTCGCGCAGCGCTTTGACCAAGCCATCCTGGCCGCGCAATGACGGCGCACGGTGCTGCTGCAGGGCGATGCGCTGGCGGCGCAGGCTGAGGTGGTGGGCCAGCAGCTCTTCCATCGCCAAGCGCCGCTGCGCCGGATGCGTGCCCGCACCCAGGGCACCTATATCGGCGTCGGCGGGTGGCCGGTGCATGGTCAGCATCGCCTCGCGCAACGACGGCAGACCCATGCCGGCAAGCATGGCCGGCGGCAGCAATTCCAATGCCGCGGCATCAGGCAGGCGATCCAGTGCCTGGCCGATCAATTTGCGCAGGCTGGCCGGGCCAATGCCCTCCACTGCCGGGTACACCGGGTCCAGCACCGCGCCCAGCGCGGCATCTTCGCCGTCGCCAAGCAGGTGATAACTGGGATGCACGATCTCCAGCCCATTCTGACCCGCGCGCGGCGTGCCATAGGCGCGCAGACGCCGGCCTACCGCGAACTGCGACACCTGCGCGGCGCGGAAATGGAAGAAGCGCAGTACCAGGGTGGCACCGGACTCGTCGCTGATTGCCACCCGCAGCACCGGCCGGTAGCGGAATCCACGTTCCACGGCCTCCACCCTGCCCTCCACCTGCGCGGCCATACCGGCCTTCAGGGCGCGGATGGGCAGCAGCGTGGTGCGGTCCTCGTAGCGCAACGGCAGGTGCAGCCAGAGGTCCTGCAAGGTGCTCAGGCCGCGTGCTTCCAGCTTGGCTGCCACCCGTGGCCCGACCCCGGCCAGGCGGCTCAGTGGTTCGGTGGAAAGATCGAGGGTGGCGAGGTCACGGCGTGCAGACATGGCATAAGGATGCCGTCATGTGACGCAAACAGAAACCCCGGCGAGCTTGGACGCCGGGGTTTCCTACTCCCCAAGTGTTGCTTTACTGCTGCTTTGTCGATTGGCGCCTTCAAGCAATCCGTAGTGCCGAGCCATGTTCGGCAGGGGCTTTCCCGGTAGCGCCTCAGCCGAGCGTGGCTCAGCTCCGCGGAACTCCCCTTACCCCAGCCCCTCTCCTGCAGGGAGAGGGGCTTCAAGCGTTAGAACTTCACGGTCATTTCCAGGCCGTACGTGCGTGGGTCGGTGATGGTTGCGCCGACTACGCCCAGGGGATCGTGCCCATAGGTGTTGAGGCCACGGACGTACTGCTTGTCGAACACGTTGTTGGCATACACCGCCCAGTTCCAGTGCTTCAGCGGTGAGGTCCAACCGACCCGGACATCCGTGCGCTGCTGTGATTCGCCAATGTTGAGCACCTTGCTGATGCCGCAGTCACCCTGCAAGTCGGAACCTGCGTTGCAGCGCTGGGCGCCGCGGTAAGCGTGGCGCAGCGAGAAGCGCAGCTGGCCATTGCCACCAAGATCAGCGACGTAGACCGCACCGGCCGAGGCGGTGAAGCGCGGCTCGCCGGTCGGTGCCCCGTCCAGATCCACACCTTCCGGTGTCACGTAGTTCTTGTATTTGGAATCTATCCACTCGGCGGCTGCATCCAGGGTCAGTCCGTCGGTAACCTTCCAGCGCATATCGAAGTCAACGCCGGTCGCTTCCAGATCGCTGGTGTCGAACACGTAGACCGGGATGTCGACCGGGTTGTTCGGATCCGGATCGATCAGGCGGATCGCCTGGCGGTTGTCGTACTGGTAGTGGAAGACGGATACGTTGTAGGAGAAGCGGTCGAAGCTCTGCTTCAGGCCGACTTCCAGGTTCCACACATCCTCGTTCTCGAACGCCGGACCGATCTGCAGCGCATTGAAGCCACCGGCCTTGTAACCCTTGGCCAGCGAGCCGAACACCATGGTGTCGTCGTTGAGGTGGTAGTCGACGACGAAGCGCGGGCTCCAGTCACTCCAGCTCTTCTTGTCGCGCACCTGCTTGCCCTTGTTGACCATGGCCGGCGGGTCGATGAAGGCCATGTCGAAGGTCAGCAGCTCGCGGGTGATCGGAATGCCCATGCCCGCCAGCGCCTGGAAGAAGCCCAGCGCCTCCAGGGTGCCGAGCTTGGCCTCCAGGCCGGGCGCATTGCGCGGCGTATTGAGCCAGGTGAAGTCCTTCTCGTCGCGGGTGTAACGCAGGCCGAAGGTCAGGTTGAGGCGATCGGTGGCCTTCCAGATCACGTCACCGAAAGCAGCATAGGACGTGGTACCCAGCGTGTTGTTGAAGCGCTCGTTCCACTTCTCGCCAACCAGCGAAATCGGAATGCCGTTCATCTGCGCCAGCATCGAGGTGAAGTTGAACAGGCTGCCATCGGGAATGCCCAGCTGATAGGCCACCCCCATGTTGCGGATTATGTTGTCCACCGCCTCGGTATTGGTGTTGACCTCACTGGTCTGGCGCGCGTCCTCGTCGAAATAGCTGACACCGGCCACCCAGTCGAAGCGTTCATTGCTGCCGGAGAACTTGAACTCCTGGTAGAACGTCTCGTTGTTCTCGGTATTGACCGAATCCACGTAAAGGTCGAAACGGTTGGTGCCGTCCTCCTCGGTGTGGTTGGTGGAGTCGTATTTGCGCCACGAGCTGGTGGAAGTGAAATTGCCCCAGGACAGCGCGTGGTCAACGATCAGGCTGACGCCATCGAAGGTGCGCCATTCGGCATTGTCGGCATCGCTATAGGTCTTGATCTTGCGCGGGTCCAGATAGTCATCCGGGTCCACCGGTACAGGTGGTCGTGCCGGATAGGCCGGCAACGGCACGATGCCGGTGGTGACACGGCCGTTCTGGTCCAGGCTCTCGTGGTCCCAGGTGATGTAGGCGGTGGTGTTGTCGCCGAAGCGGCTCTGCCAGGCTGCGCGGGTGGCCCAGACGTTCTCGCCGCCCAGGTCCTTGCCCGTGGCGCCGTCCTGGAACCAGCCATCGCTGGTGTTGATCAATGCATTGAAACGCAGCGCCGAGTTGTCACCGGTCGGAATGTTCCACATCGCATCGGCGTACTTCTTGCCGTAGTTGCCCACGCGCACGGTGGCGCGCGCCTCGGTCTCAGCCTGCGGGCGCCGGGTCACCAGCGAGATCGCGCCGGCAGCGGTATTGCGTCCGAACAAGGTGCCCTGCGGGCCCTTCAGCACTTCGATGCGCTCCACATCGACGAAGGGCAGCAGCACGCCGCCGCCTCGTCCGCCGTAGACGCCGTCAACGAAGATGCCTACCGCCGGATCGGTACCGATACCAAAATCGTCGGTCTCCACGCCGCGCAGCCGGAACGATGGCTGGGTCGGCTGCACCGCGCTGATCACCAGTCCCGGCACCAGCGAATCGATGTCACCAAGATTCTCGGCGGCCACGTCGTTGAGCAGGTTCTGATCGACTACCTGCAGTGCGATTGGAACATCCTGTATTTCCTGCTGGCGGCTCTGCGCGGTGACGGTGATGCGATCAAGCGTGGTGGCAGCATCCTCCGTCGCCGACTGTGCCATTGCCGGGGCAACTGCCCCCACCACCATCAGCCCGGCCATGGCCCGCTGCAGTCCGACTACCAGATTCCGTTGCTTCACTCGCATCGCGTTCTCTCCCACGCAGTGAGGTGTATGCCGGCGTCAGACCGCCGGCGGGCCCGTGTTGCCGGGCTGGCCTTCGCCAGCCGTGTCGCAGTTTGTTTCCAGCGCGTTGATCCATTCCCGGATCAGGGTCACGCCTTCGCTGTGCACCACCGCCCGTCCAACCTCGGGCATCATCACCGCCGGATCATCGCTGTCCATGCGGTAGGCGATGATCGAGGCATCGGCATCACCGGGCTGGATGTCATAGCGACGATTGCCAGTGCCCTTGCCCGCGGCGATGGGTTGCTTGCACATGCCCAGCTTCAGGTGATCCTGGGTAGGCGCATCCAGCCACAGGCCGGAGGTGATGGCCGGGCCGGTGCGGCTATGGCAATGGCCACAGTTCACGTCCAGATAGGCGCGTGCGCGCGCATCCAACGGTGCTGAGGCATCCGTGGCATCGGCCGCGCGCGGCAGCTGCGCCGGTGCAGGCAGGTCTTTCAGATAGCCGAGTTTGAGCAGATGCGCGAGCTGGTTGTCGCGGCCGCCGAGGTAGTCGAAATCACGATTGAGGTTGCGCGCCTTGGGGCCGATCGGCAACAGCTTGCGCGAACGGTTGTCGGTGATATGGCAACCGCCGCACTGGTTCTGGTCCGGCACCTGGTAGGCAAGGGCTTCGCGTGAGCCGTCGGCAGCCACCAGTTCCAGGTCAACACTGGCGCCGGTGCGCTGCAAGGTCGCTGCGGTCTGCTCTTGATTCCAGACATAAGGCAAGGCCACCCAGCCTTCCTTGCGGTGGACCAGCAGCCGGGTTTCGATCAGCCGCACCTTGGACAGGTCCAGGCTCTCTTCGTGCAATGACGATTGCGACGGTGGCGTGCGTGCCACCGACCTCCCATCAGCTGCACCGCTCGCCGGCAGCGGGTAGTAGAAGGTCTTGCTGAGAATGGTGCCCACCGGAAAATCGAAGGCGTGTTCGGGCTGGTAGCCGGCGGCCTGACCCTTCGGCATCCAGACCGTGCGCAGCTTGTGCGCGTAATCACTGAACAGCGGTGTGTTCAGGTCATACGGCACCACGCCGTCATTAAGCGAAAGCCTGCCATCGCGGATGCGCAGCACATGCCATTCATCCAACGTCGCCGGCTGGCCCTGCTCGAAGAAATGCACCGCAGCCGGTTTGCCGCAGCCAACAAGCACCAGCAAGGCGCCGACCAGCGCGATCACCCGCACCATCAGATTGCGCATGCCCAAGCCTCAACCACGCTTCAGATCGATGGCCGGCAAGCGCGGCAGGTCGCACTCAAATGGCTTGGCATCCTTGCTTGGGTTCTTGTAACCGCCAGGACCATCGGCGTTGATCACGCCACTGACGTTGCGCAGGCAGATCTGCGGGCCCATCTTGACCCCGTCCACCACCCGCTCCTTGTTGTAATAACCATCCCAAAGCACGTCCGGGAAGTTGCCGGTCAAGCCATACATCGCCACCTTAAAGGCCTTCAGGTCCAGCCCGTCGGGTGAGTCACCGCCGCCGGACAAGGTGTTGTTGTGGATGTAGATGCGTTCCGGGTACGGATCGAAATTGGGCGAGGCGCTGCTGTCCTTGTAACCGGTGGAATACACGCTGGAGACGATGATGTTGGTGGTGGCGTTGTCGCGCACTTCGTTGTCAAACACCTCGATGTCATCGTTGGAATTGATGACGATGCCCGAGCCGGCCGGCACGCTGGCCACTGGCGTACCCTTGGCACCGAAGTTCTCGTGGTTGTTGGCGATGACCTTGTTGTTGAACACGCGGATGTTGGCGCCCTGCTGCGACAGGCCCGGCATGTTGAACACCAGGATGCCGCCGGTGTTGCCAGTGGCGACGTTGTCATACACATCAGCGTTGCGGGTGTTCTCGACCTCTATGCCGGCAACGTTCTGCTCGGCGCGGCTGTTGCGCACGATCACTCCGTCGGACTGGCCAACATAGATGCCGGCATCGGAGGCGCCGATGGAAATGGTGTTCTCGATCAACACGTTCTTGGTCAGCACCGGGTAGATGCCATAGGCGCCGTTCTTGGTACTGGGGCCGCCGGTCCACTGCACCTTTACCCCACGGATGGTGATGTTCTCCGACTCGCTGATCTTCAGCCCGTCGCCCTTGGAGTCCTCGATGGTGAGGTTCTCGATGGTGAAGTTGTCGCCATTGACCAGCAGCCCTTCGGCGCCTGCCTTCTGTCCCTTGAAGCTGAGCACGGTCTGGTCCATGCCGGCACCTCGGATGGTGACGCCGTCGGCGCGCAGGCTCAGGCTGCGCTCGAACTGGTGCCGACCGGCCGGGATGTCGATCACGTCGCCAGGCTTGGCGTCGAGCAGGCGTTCCTGCAGCGTGGCCGCGAATGCCCCGTCGGCCGCAGCCACGCTTGGTGCCTGTTCGGCCTGCTTCTGGCAGCCGACGACCATGACGGCCAAGCTGGCGGAAACCGCCCAGGTAATGCTGCGCTGCATGACTTGCTCCCATACGCTGGCAGATGTTGGGCGCAGTCTGGCCTTCAGGCAGTGTTCACGCGAAGGGCAAGAACGGCATACTTGGGGGGGCAAAGCGGACAAGCTGGAGGGGCTTGAATGCAACGCAGGAATCCAGGCAGCGACCGACTGGCCGTGGCCAACGTGCCAACCAACATGCTCAGCGGCCTGTTGTTATTGGGCAGCCAACTGGGCGTGGATACCGAAAATTGGCTGTCTGGCCTGCACCTGAGCAGCGACCAGCTCAATGACCCACGCACCCGCATTTCCTATCGACAGGCCTATGAGGTCATCCGCCGTGCCCTGCCCACCCTGCCTATCGAGGCCGCTGGGCTGGCCATGGGAGGCGCGCAGAACGGAGGCAACTTCGGCCTGCTGGGACTGGCGATGAAGACCGCACGCACCTTTGGCGATGCGGTAAAAATCGGTCTGGACTACCAGCGCAACCTTGGTCCCCTGATGGACCTGACACTGGATGAAAGCGCCGCCGAAACCCTGTCCATCGTCGCCACGGCGCCGGAGCAGGCGCATGACCTGCTGCCCTTCCTGTGTGAGGAGATGTTCTCCAGCATCCTCATGCTCGGGCGCGAGCTGGCCGGTGATGCCTTCAGTCCGGTGCGACTGGAGCTGGGCTATTCCGCCCCGGCCAAGCTGGATACCTATCGCACCATGTTCCGCTGCGAACCCAGCTTCGACCAGCCGCGCAATGCCATCGTGGTGGAGCGGCACTGGATGCAGCTCCCTTTTGCCAGCTACAACCCGGTGACGTCGCAGCAGGCCTTGTCGCTATGCCGTGCGCAGCTGGCAACCCAGTCGATGCGGGGTGAAACCACGGCCGTGCTGGAACGTTTGTTGCGCACACGACTGCGCGACAATCCGCAGATGAGTGATGTCGCCCAGGCGCTGCACCTGAGCGAGCGTACCCTGCGCCGGCAGCTCGCCGATGAGGAAACCAGCTTCAGCGAGGTGCACGATCGCCTGCGCGTCGAACTGGCCCTGGAACTGCTGCAGGACCTGGAGCTGAGCATTGCAGCGGTCGGCAACCAGCTGGGTTTCAACGATGCGCGCGAGTTCCGCCGCGCGTTCAAGCGTTGGACTGGCCACACCCCCAGCGAGACCCGCCAGTACCAGGGCTGACACGCAGATGCCCGGCACTGGCCGGGCATCTGGGGTCACTCGCAACGGCAATGATCGATCAGTCGATGATCATGATCGCGTCGACTTCAAACGCGGCGCCCTTCGGCAGGCCCGACACTTCGATGGTCGAACGGGCCGGGAACGGGGCCTGGAAGTATTCCTGCATGACCGCATTGACCTTGGCGAACTCGCCCAGGTCGGTCAGGTACAGACCCAGGCGCACCATCTTGTCCAGCGAGCCACCGGCTTCCTCGGCCACGGCCTTGAGGTTGTCGAAAGCGCGGCGGGCCTGTGCGGTGACGTCGCCGGCGACGATCTCACCGGTGGCCGGGTCCAGCGGGATCTGGCCGGAGAAGTACACGGTGTTGCCGGCGCGCACGGCCTGCGAGTACGGGCCGATGGCGGCCGGGGCGTTGGCGGTGTTGATGATCTGGCGGGACATGGACAGCTCCAGTCTGGAAAAAGGTCGGTCATTGTAACGTTGCCACCTTGGCGGGCGGCTGACCAGGCTGGCATTGATCAAAAAATCATCAGCGATCCGAAAGCTTTGCCGCACAAGGCCCATGGAGGCTTATCCACAACTTGTAGGCATCACAGGACACAAGCTGTGTGGATAGCCGCATGCAGGTAGAGCCGAGCCATGCTCGGCTGCGGCTTTCCACGCAAACCCGATGTGATCTTGTGGGAGCGGCGTCAGCCGCGAAGCTACCGATCCATCCGACTGGCAGACATGAGCATCGATTCATTGCTGCCAGTTTCGCGGCTGAAGCCGCCCCCACAAGCCCCCCAGCTATGTCGGTAGGGCCCCTGCCGAGCATGGCTCGGCACTACGGTTGAGTCATCCACAGGTCGTGGACAAAATATCACCACGTTTTGCAGAGGCCCACCGCGCAAGGGCTGCGCGGCCTTATCCACAGCTTGTGTAGGCAGCAGGACACAGTCTGTGTGGATAGCGCGGCTGGCAATCCAACGCGGCTCTGTAGGAGCGGCGTCAGCCGCGAAGCAGATGATCCATCCGGCTAGCCAGCATGCCTGCTCGACTTATTGACACCAGTTTCGCGGCTGACGCCGCTCCCACGAGTGCCTCATACCCTATCGGTAGAGCCCCTGCCGAGCATGGCTCGGCACTACACTGCCTGCGCGGTCGGGTTGGGCGTTGGCTCGCCGATCCGGCGCAGCGTATTGCGGTCGGTATGCGCGAACGGCTCGCTGCGATCGGGAATGACCAGCATCGTTTCCTGTTCATACGACCAGGTGCCATCGTCATTGATGGTGACTTCGATCTCGTAGCTCTCGGTCCGGAACGCATGTTCCAGGAACGGATTGGAGCTGATGCCATTGACCGTCGAGCCACGCTCGGCACGCAGGCGGAAGCATTTCGCATCGGGTGCGGCCCTGCCCACCGCCATCGCGGTCTGCCCGCGCGGGATGGTCAGCGTCTGGATCACCGTGCCGGTCGCCGGCTCCCACAACCAATAACCGACCTGGTCATGGAAAGTCTCCACTTCGCCCGGTTTGTGGATGCGGGTGTGGTAACGCAGGCCATAGAACAACTGCGGGCCATTGGGCTGTGCGTCGATCGGCTGCAGTTCGACATGTTCGATAAAGGCCTGCCGCTCGGGGCCATCGGCCTTGGGATTGACGTCCATGCCGCGCTCGCCGATCCAGACACCGGCCATCGGCGCCAGTGGCCCGAGGTTGGCCAGCGTATTGGTATCGGCAGTGGGTTCGGTATAGATGTCTTCCGGGAACGTCGTCATGAGGTACAGCCTGGTGAGGATCCCGGCAATGGTACGCAGAACACGCCGCGGGCTCACCTCCACCTGTCCACAAGTGATGGACAAAATATCACCATGTTTTGCAGAGGCCCGTAGTACAAGGGCTGCGCGCTGTTATCCACAACTTGTGTAGCTAGCAGGACACAAGCTGTGTGGATAGTCGAATACAGGTAGCGCCGAGCCATGCTCGGCTGGGGCGTTACCGAACAACCAGCTGTGGGTTTTGTGGGAGTGGCGTAAGCCGCGAAGCAAGTGGTCCATCCGATTGCAGGCAGCCCGGTTGTTCCAGCGCTGCCAGCTTCGCGGCTGACGCAGCTCCCACAGTTGCCGCTGCTATATCGGCAAGGCCCCTGCCGAGCATGGCTCGGCACTACAGTTGATCCATCCACAGGTCGTGGACAAAAAATCACCATGTTTTGCAGAAGCTTGCAGCGCAAGGGCTGCGCGGCCTTATCCACAGCTTGTGTAGGCAGCAGGACACAGTCTGTGTGGATAGCGGAATACAGGTAGCGCCGAGCCATGCTCGGCTGGGGCTCTACCGAACAGCAAGCTGTGGATTCGTGGGAGCGGCGTCAGCCGCGATGCAGGTGGCTCACCAGATTGCAGGCAGTCCGGCGATTTCTGCTGCGCCAGCTTCACAGCTTACGCCGCTGCTACAAATTGCCGATGACGCCCCTGCCGAGCATGGCTCGGCACTACATTGGGGGGTCTCTGCCGAGCATGGCTCGGCACTACATTGGGGGTCTCTGCCGAGCATGGCTCGGCACTACCGTTATTGGCGGCGAACGGACTGGACTACCTGCAGCCGGCGCAGGCGGCGCATGACTTCGGCCAGGTGATTACGGTCGCGGACCTGGATGTTGAAGCACAGCACCGCTGCGTTGAAATCCCGGTCCAGGTAATCCACCCGCTCGATGTTGGAATGGCTATGGGCAATGGCGGCAGCCAGCTGCGCCAGCACGCCGGTGCCGTTCTCCACCTCGACCACCAGCGCGGTGTCGTAATCGCCGACCACATTGGTATCCCAGCCAATCGGCACCCAGCGATCCGGGGTCTTGCGCAGCTCGGCCAGGTTCGGGCAATCCAGTCGATGTACGACGATGCCCTTGCCGGCGGTGTGGTAGCCCATGATGTCGTCGCCCGGAATCGGCTGGCAACAGTTGGCGAAGCTGACCACGCCACGTTCGCTGCCATTGATCAGGATCTTCTCCTGGGCGCGATGGGCGACGCCACTGGCGCGCAGCTCGGCATAGGACATCAGCGCCTGTGCGGCCTGGGTCGGCATCCAGTTGCCCAACGCCACATCGGCCAGGAAGGCTTCCAGGCGCGGGTAGCGGTGTTCGGTGAGGAAGGCATCGAGCCGTCCCTTCGGCAAGCGCTCGATCGAGCTGTCCATCGCCTCCAGCGCGCGGTCCAGCATGCTGTGGCCCAACTGCACCGCGTCCTCGTGCTCCAGCTGCTTGAGCTGGTGACGGATCGCCGTGCGCGCCTTGCTGCTGACCACGAATTCCAGCCACTGCGGCTTGGGCGAGGCCGAGCGCGCGGTGATGATCTCCACCGTCTGCCCACTGACCAGACGCGTGCGCAGCGGCACCAGCTTCTTGTCCACCCGCGAGGCCACCGCACGGTTGCCCACGTCGGTATGCACCGCATAGGCGAAGTCCAGCGCGGTGGAGTTGCGCGGCAGCGCCAGGATCTTGCCCTTGGGCGTGAACAGATAGACCTCGTCCGGGAACAGGTCGACCTTGACGTTGTCCAGGAACTCCAGCGACGAACCGGCCGTGCGCTGCGAATCGATCAGCTCGACGATCCAGGCATGCGCGCGGCTCTGCGCGCTGTTCGGGCCGTCGCCGCCGAACTTGTAGGTCCAGTGCGCGGCCACACCGCGCTCGGCGATCAGGTCCATTTCCTCGGTGCGGATCTGCACCTCGATCGGCGAACCATACGGCCCGAACAGCACCGTGTGCAGCGACTGGTAACCGTTGGCCTTGGGAATGGCGATGAAGTCACGGAAGCGACCATCCAGCGGCTTGAACGCGGCATGCACGCCGCCCAGTGCGTGGTAGCAGTTGGGCACGTTGCGCATCACCAGGCGGAAGCCGAACACATCCATCACCTGGTCGAAGCTTTTGTTCTCCTCGCGCATCTTGGTGTAGATGCTCCAGGGGGTCTTGATGCGGCTGATCAGGCGGTGTTCCAGTCCTTCGCGCGCCAGGCGCTGCGACAGCTGCACTTCCACCTGCGCCATCGACTCACGGCGCACCACCGGCTGGCTGCGGATATGTTTTTCGATGATGGCGTGGCGCCACGGGTACAGCGCGCGGAAGCCCAGGTTCTGCAGCTCGGACTTGATCAGGTTCATGCCCAGGCGCTGGGCGATGGGCGCGTAGATATCCAGCGTTTCCGTGGCGATGCGGCGCCGCGCCTCGGCACTCTGCGCACCCAGGGTACGCATGTTGTGCAGGCGGTCGGCCAGCTTGATCATGATCACGCGCAGGTCGCGCGACATCGCCAGCAGCATCTTGCGGAAGCTCTCCGCTGCCGCTTCCTGGCGGTCGCGGAACTTGAGCTTGTCCAGCTTGGTGACGCCCTCGACCAGGTCGGCCACAGCCTGGCCGAACTCGGCGGCCAGCTCTTCGCCGGTGAGCGGGGTGTCTTCGATGGTGTCGTGCAGGATGGCTGCGATCAGGGTTTCAACATCCAGGCCGAGCTCGGCCAGGATGCGCGCCACGGCCACCGGATGGGTGATGTAGGGCTCGCCGGATTTGCGGGTCTGGCCGGCGTGCGCGGCGGCGCCCACTTCCCAGGCACGACGCAGCAGCGGCAGCTGCTCGGTGGGGAGATAGCTGGCTGCGCGCTCGAGTTGCAGTACATAGTCAGGTATCACCCCGCCCGCGGGCGTGGCTACCTGGGCGGAAGGGCCTGGGTTCATGTCAGAAGACTATGCCAGCAGGCGTTCCACGGCAATTCCCATAACGCAAACAGCCCGCTTGCGGCGGGCTGTTTGCAGACACCATCAATCAACGCGAAAGAAACAATCAATCGTCGTTCTTGGACATGTCTTCGTCGGCGACAACTTCGGCTGCGGCCCACTCCAGTGCTTCACGCTCGGCACGCTCGCGCTCGGCCTTCTCGACTTCCTCGATCAGCTCGTTGTCGATGCGACGGGCGGCGATCTCGCGCAGCGCCAGCACGGTCGGCTTGTCCTCGCTCTCGCTGTTGTCGATCGTCGCCTGGACACCATTGGCCAGCTGACGGGCGCGCTTGGACGCCATCATGACCAGCTCAAAACGGTTGTTAACGACTTCCAGGCAATCTTCTACGGTAATGCGGGCCATGCGGGCTCCCGGCGACCTGCAACGGCCGCTCGATCGAATGAGGGAAAGGGGACGGATTGTAAGGGCAGACCGGTTCCGGAATCAAGCCAAGGCCTGAACAGCCCCTTGCGGATCAATCACTTGCTCAGTTTTCAGGGGCCAGCAGCGAGGCGATCAGCTCGCCGTGGCGTTGCTGCTGGGGCTCACAGCGCAGCCGGCTGGCGGCAAAGATCGAGCACATTTCACCCACCGCGGTGTCGAAATCCTCATTGATGATGACGTAGTCGAACTCGTCGTAATGCAGCATTTCCTCGCGCGCGGCGGCCAAGCGCTGGGCCATGACCGCCTCGCTGTCCTGGCCACGCTTGCGCATGCGCTCATCCAGCGCCTGCCGCGACGGCGGCAGGATGAACACGCTGACCGCGCCCGGCACCTTCTCACGCACCTGGCGCGCTCCCTGCCAGTCGATTTCCAGCAGCACGTCCTTGCCGGCCGCCAGCTGCGGTTCCACCGACTGCCGGGCCGTACCCTTCCAGTCGCCATGCACCAGCGCGTGCTCGAAGAAATCGCCGGCGGCGATCATCTGCTCGAACTCGGCGGCGGAGACGAAGTGGTAATGCTTGCCGTTGACCTCGCCCGGGCGCATGGCGCGCGAGGTGAAGGAAATCGACAGCGAAATGTGCGGGTCACGCGCCAAAGTGGCGTTGACGATGCTGCTTTTGCCGGCCCCGGACGGGGCAGCGACGATATAAAGGGTGCCACGCATGCGGTGGGCCAACGTCGGAATGGCCCGGCATTGTACCGGCGCGGGCGGCTCTGTGCAGGATCGAGGGGTGAAGGCCCCCAGTTACCGCGGGGGCGGCACTACCCTTACTCGATGTTCTGGACCTGCTCGCGGATCTGGTCGATCAGCACTTTCAGCTCGACGGCGGCGTTGGAGGTACGTGCATCCACCGATTTGGAGCCCAGGGTATTGGCTTCGCGGTTGAACTCCTGCAGCAGGAAGTCCAGGCGGCGGCCGACCGGCTCGCGCTGACGCAGCACGCGGCGGATTTCCGCGATATGGCTGTCCAGACGGTCCAGCTCCTCATCCACGTCGAGCTTCTGCAGCCACATCACCAGCTCCTGCTCCGCCCGGCCCGGATCAACCGGGTGCGGCAGGTCGGCCAGGCGTGCGGCCAGCTTGACCCGCTGCCCCTCACGGATGGCCGGGATAAGCTCGCGGACTTCACCGGCAATGCGTTCGACCGAATCGACGCGCTCGCTGATCGCCGTGGCCAGCTTGTCGCCTTCCCGCTCACGTGCCTGCACGAAGCTGGTGACGGTTTCTTCCAGCAAGGCCAGTGCTTCGGCATGCAGGGCGGCACTGTCGGTCGCCTCGGCGCGCAGCACGCCGGGGTATTGCAGCAGGTCGGTGAAGCCCACCTGCATCCCGGGGAAGCGGCTGTGCAGGCGCTGCGCCAATTCAGACAGCTGATCCACCAGCACTTCGTTGACGGCCAGCGAGGTGGCGGCTTCCGGTGCACGCAGGCGCATCACCAGGTCGAGCTTGCCGCGACTGACCCGGGCTGCAACGCGCTCGCGCAGCTGCGGCTCCAGCGCACGCAGGTCCTCGGGCAGACGCACGCCCACTTCAAGGAACCGGTGGTTCACCGAGCGCAGTTCGCAGCCCAGGGTGCCCCACGCGGTGATGCGTTCGCCGCCGGCATAGGCGGTCATGCTCCGAATCATGTGCTTTCCGATGTGTTTCAAAGGGCGAATGGTAACCTAGCCACCTCTGGACGCTGGTGCATCCACCACCCAGACGCCCGCCAGATCAACTCGTACTAACCGGATTCCCCATGACCTTCTCCCGTCCCAGCGGCCGCCAGGCCGATCAGATGCGCACCGTCACCATCGAGCGTTCCTTCACCCGCCATGCCGAAGGCTCGGTGCTGGTGAGCTTTGGAGACACCCGCGTGCTGTGCACCGCCAGCGTCGAGAACCGGGTACCGGGCTTCCTGCGTGGCAAGGGCGAAGGCTGGGTCACCGCCGAATACGGCATGCTGCCCCGCTCCACCCACACCCGCTCCGACCGTGAAGCCGCGCGCGGCAAGCAGGGCGGCCGCACCCTGGAAATCCAGCGCCTGATCGGCCGCACCCTGCGCGCCTGCATCGACCGCAACGCACTGGGCGAACGCACCATCACCCTGGACTGCGACGTGCTGCAGGCCGACGGCGGCACCCGCACCGCCGCCATCACCGGCGCCTATGTGGCCCTGGTGGACGCGGTGAACCTGCTGATGAAGCGCGGCGAGATCAAGCGCAACCCGTTGTTCGGCGCCGTCGCCGCCGTGTCGGTCGGCGTCTACAAGGGCCAGCCGGTGCTGGACCTGGATTACCCCGAGGACAGCGACTGCGATACCGACATGAACATCGTCATGAATGACGGCGGTGGCTTCATCGAGCTGCAGGGCACGGCCGAAGGCCATGCCTTCCGCCGCGAGGAGCTGGACGCGCTGCTGGTGCTGGCCGAAAAGGGCATCCGCGAGCTGTTCGACGCCCAACAGGCGGCATTGGCGTCGGCATGAACCGGCGCCTCGCCCTGGTCACCCTCGTCGTCGCCGATTACGACGAAGCCATCGCCTGGTACACCGGCAAGCTCGGCTTCCAGCTGCTGGAGGACCTGGACCAGGGCCGCAAGCGCTGGGTGGTGGTCGGCCCGACCGATGGCAGCGCCGCCGCGCTGCTGTTGGCGCGTGCCAGCGACGAAGAGCAGCGCAGCCGCATCGGCAACCAGACCGGTGGCCGCGTTGGCTTCTTCCTGCACACCGATGACTTCCATCGCGACCACGCGGCAATGCTCGCGCAGGGCGTGGAATTCCTCGAAGCCCCACGCGATGAACCCTATGCGACGGTCGCGGTGTTCCGCGACCTGTACGGCAACACCTGGGACTTGTTGGAGCCCAAGCAATGAAACTGGTACTGGCCAGCGGCAACGCCGGCAAGCTGAAAGAACTGCAGGCCATGTTGGCCGATCTGCCGCTACAGATCGTGCCGCAGCGCGAACTGGGCGTGGACGATGTGCCGGAAACCGGCCTGACCTTCGTCGAGAACGCGTTGATCAAGGCCCGCCATGCCTGCGCGGTGACCGGCCTACCAGCGCTGGCCGACGACTCCGGCCTGATCGTCGATGCACTGGACGGCGCGCCCGGCCTGTACAGCGCGCGCTACGCCGGCAGCCCCACCGATGATGCCGCCAACAACGCCAAGCTGCTTGATGCGCTGCACGATGTCCCGGCCGAACGCCGCACGGCGCGCTTCTACGCGGTGATCGTGCTGCTGCGCCATGCCAACGATCCGCAACCGCTGATCTGCGAAGGCAGCTGGGAAGGCCGCATCATCGACGAACTGCGCGGCAGCAATGGCTTCGGCTACAACCCGGTGTTCCTGGATGAAGAACTCGGCCTGACCGCGGCGCAGATGGAACCGGCGCAGAAGAACGGCCGCAGCCACCGCGCCAAGGCGCTGCAGCTGTTGTTGCAGCGCATCTCGCAACTTGCGTTCGATTGACCACGGAGATCAGGCAATGACGCCACGCCGCTATCGGACCCGGATGGGGCTTGTGCAGCTTGTCGCCATCCTGGGCGCTGTAAGCGGCGCGATAGTGGGCGCCATGCTGGCGTATGACGGGGAGCAATCCTGGCTCGCACTGCCGCTTTGGGCGCTTGGCTGCGCCCTGGTCATTTCACTGATCGCTGCTCCCATCCTGTGGCAACGCGTGGTGCTGGATGAGCGGGCTGGCCAGCTCCGCTACCACAACATCGCCACCGCGCACCGCTGGCGCAAGGTGGACCTGGTGGACGTGCTTGAGGTCCGCTACGACAACTTCGCCGACAAGCGCAAAGCCATGGTTTCCGGCCTGTATCTGCACATGCGCAATGGCAGCCGACCGGCGCGCCACCGTCTCATGGACAACGAGGTCGGCAGCTATCAGGGGCCGTCACCGATGTTCCGCGATGTCAGCGCAGCGGTGCTACGTGCACAACCACGTTCGCTGGTCGATCCAATCCTGCTGGCCGGGCAATAGCGCCCGCAACCCTGTACTCCCACTCTTTCCAACAGCCGTCCATGCCGCACTCCCACGACCACTGCAACCACCTTCCCGGCGAATCCTGCGCGATCGATCACGGTCACGCTGCCGGCGTGCAGCTGGTACCGCCACCACTGGCGCTGTACGTGCACCTGCCGTGGTGCGTGCGCAAATGCCCGTACTGCGACTTCAACTCGCATGCCGGCAAGGGCGACCTGCCCTTCGACGCCTATATCGATGCGCTGATCCGCGACCTGGACCAGGACCTGCCACTGGTCTGGGGACGGGTAGTCAACAGCGTATTCTTTGGCGGCGGCACCCCCAGCCTGTTCCCGCCAGAGGCGATTGACCGTTTCCTGCAGGCAGCCAGTGCACGACTGCGCTTCGCGCCGAACCTGGAAGTGACGCTGGAGACCAACCCGGGCACGGCCGAACACGGCCGCTTCGACCGCTACCGCGCGGCCGGGGTAAACCGCATCAGCTTCGGCATCCAGACGTTCAATGATGAGGCACTCAAGCGACTGGGGCGCATCCACGACAGCAACGAGGCCGAGCGCGCGGTCAAGCTGGCGCAGGACGCCGGTTACAAGAACTTCAACATCGACCTGATGTACGCGCTGCTGCAGCAGACCCTGGCCCAGGCCGAGTACGACCTCGAGCGCGCCTTCGCCCTCGACCCCACCCATATCTCGCACTACCAGCTGACGCTGGAGCCGAATACGGTGTTCTTCGCCCGGCCGCCGCAGGGCATTCCGGACGAAGACAGCGCCTGGGACATCCAGGAGCATTGCCAGGCCCTGCTCGCCGAGCGTGGCTACGGCCAGTACGAGGTCAGCGCCTATGCCCGCGACGGTTGGCAGTGCCAGCACAACCTCAACTACTGGCGCTTTGGCGACTACCTTGGCATTGGCGCCGGTGCCCACGGCAAGATCAGCTCCGGCGCCGAGCAGCACGTGCTGCGCCGCTGGAAACACAGGCACCCGCAGACCTTCATGGACACCGCCGGTACCCCGGCCAGCATCGGCGGCGATGACGTAATCAGCGCCGAGCGCCTGCCGTTCGAGTACATGCTCAACCTGCTGCGCCTGCACGAAGGTTTCAGCCTGCGCGATTTCGAGTCGCGTACTGGTTTGGCACGAAGCGTGCTTGCACCTTCACTGGCAACGGCGCTGGAGCGCGGCTGGCTCATAGGTAACGGTGATTACTGGACGCCCACCGAGCTTGGCCGCCGCTTCACCAACGATGTGGTGGAGTTGTTCCTACCGTAAGACCTGCAAAAAGTGGCCGTTGCATCACATAAATGATAGAAAACGCCCATTCAGGGGCAAGGAATACGGGATGTCAGGCACAGCACCACGCTCATCCAGCAAATCCATGGCACGGATCGCCGCCACGCCGGCACCTGCGCGCGTACGACAGCTATTGGAAAGCATTTTCCTCGCCACCGATGAAGTCCTGCGCACACCGCTGCAGCTGACCGCCATGGAGCTGGAACGGGCGCTGTTCAAGAACGCGGAGATGGCCCACAACAGCCAGATCCAATCTGACATCTACGCCCAGCTGCGGGTGCTGCGCGACCACGCCGAACAGTTCCCCGATCTGTTCCTGGACGCGTTGGCAGCGCAGCTGGCCAGTTTCAAGGACCCGCCCAAGCCCGTGCAGGAAGCGCACGCGTCGACCTTCAAGTCGATGACGCTGGTTGAAGACACCGACATCGACCGCGACATCGTGCTGCACGAAATGGCGCGCCGCGAAGCCTTCCGCGCCCCCAGTCCCCTGCTGTTGCTGGGCCAGCGTTTCGCAGTCCTGGCTGCGCAGCCGGCGTTTGATCCCGAGCACCTGCCCGTAGGCCCCTACGCCCAGTGCCGGGCGTTGCGCGACAGCGGCGAACAGATGCAACTCAACCTCGATACCCAGCTGCTGCTGTTCCAGGTATTCGAGCGCATGACCATGTCGCGTCATGCGGAGCTGGTGGATCGCCTGAACATCCTGCTGGAGCGCGAGGGCGTGCTCCCGGGGCTGGTGTATCGCCCCCACCTTTCCCGTCCTTCCGCGCCCCGCGGCGCAGGTGCTGCCGGCGGCAACGCCGATGCAGGCACCGCTGGACGTCGCACTGCAGGTTCGGCGCCCCTGACCAGCTGGCAAGGCCAGGCCCCGCCGGCGTCATGGGCCAGCATCTCCAATGAGTTGCAGGCGGGTGCGCCCCCCGCCGCCGGCCCGGCCAACGCCACACCGCCCCAGCAGACGGCCATCGGCGCCCCCAGCGCGCCGATGGAAAGCCTGCACACCCTGCTTGATGCCGCACGCCACGCTCTTGCGTCGGGCGCAAACAATGCGGGCGCATCGACGGGGAGTGGCGGCACGCCCGCCGGCCAGGCCAGCGCCGCGCCTGCCGGCGGTCGCGGCATGCCCGACTTTGCCGCGCTGCAGGCACAGGCCGAGCAGGGCGCGGCGGCTCCGGCTGCCGCTGGCAGCCCGCCGAACATTCCGGCGGAGCCGGTGTCCACCCAGATTGCGCTGGACATGCTGGGCAAACTGCAAGCGGCCGCATCCTCATCGGGCAGCCGCCACAGCATGGCCGACATCCGCAACGCGCTGATCGCACAGGTCAAGGCCGAGCACGGCCCTGCGGCGACATTGTCGGTGCAGGATGGCGACACCATGGACCTGCTCGGCATGCTTTATTCCGAGCTGCAGCGCGAAGTGCGCAGCGAGGGCCCCGCCGCCGACCTGCTGCGTCGCCTGCAGGTGCCCTTGGCCCGCGCCGCGATCAGCGACCAGGAGTTCTTCCTGCGTGACCAGCACCCGGCACGCGAACTGCTCAATGCCGTCGCCGAATCCGGTGCGGTATGGCTCAGCGATGAGGACAGCGACCCCCTCTTGCTGCTGAAGCTCAAGGACGCGGTCACCAAGGTCGTCAGCGACTACCAGGGTGATGAAGCTGTCTTCGTTGAGGCCAACGACATCATCCAGGGACACCTGCGTGCGGCGGCCCGGCGCGCGGAGATGGCCGAACGGCGGCAGGTGGATGCCGCGCGCGGCAAGGAACGCCTGGAGGCTGCCAAGCAACTGGCCAGCAGCAGCATCGATGCGCTCTGCCAGAGCACTGAACCCCCGAAGTTCGTGCAGACCCTGCTGCGCAAGGCATGGGCCGATGTACTTACCCTCACCTTGCTGCGCCATGGCGAAGGTTCGGAGGAATGGCGGCAGCGCGAGCAGGCCACCCGTCGCATCGCCGAGATCACCGGCCTGGCACCCGGGGGTGCCGCCGATACGGGTTTCGGCGAGGAAATCGAGCAATCACTGCTGCAGGTGGGTTACCACCAGGACGAGGCCGCAGCAATCTCCCGCCGCCTGTCCACACCGGGCGGTGAGGACGCCATCACCTCGCGCACGGAACTGGCCGCCAAGCTCAAGACACGGACCCGGCTGGGTGAAGCCGGTGACCCGGACGAAGAAGAGCGTCGCCGGAAAGTCGAACCGGCCCGCACCGAAGAGGAAGAGGGCTATTACCGCCAGCTGCGTACCCTGCCCTTCGGCACCTGGTTCGAATTCACCGTCAACCAGCAGGGCGACAACCGGCGCCAGCGCCTGTCCTGGTACAGCCTGATCACTGGCAACGCCTTGTTCGTCAACCAGCGCGGGCAGAAGGTTTCCGAGCAGTCGCTCGACGCGATGGCGCGGCTGATGGCCAAGGGCCAGCTGCGTATCATCACCGAGGACAAGGGCCGCCTGATCGACCGCGCCTGGCAGGCCACCGTGCGCGCACTGCGCTCGATTGCCGGCCACACCTCCAACAGCGGGGAATCCGCATGATCACCAATACCCGTCGCGCGCCGCGTCTGCAGGTTCCCGAGCTGGTGCAGGTGCGCGACCAGATGACCGGCACCCATATCGGCAGGCTCGGCAACATATCCGAAACCGGCATGTTGCTGATCACCTCGGTGCCACTGCAGGACGACGCGCTGTACCAGCTGCAGTTTCCCATCCCCGACGGCCGCGGCGGTCACCTGCAGATCGACGTGGGTGCACATCTCTTGTGGTCCGAACCTACCCATGCACCCGAGCAGTCATGGGCCGGCTTCCGCTTCCTGACCCTGGACAAGAGCCATCGCGAGCGCCTTGTGCAGTGGATCGAAGGCAGCATCCCTGCGGCCTGAGTGCCGAAAACGGCACAGCAGCGGCAGGCCGATTGCGGCAGAATTGGGACCTGCATTCCGCACGTCCCAGCGAGCCACCGCGATGAACCAGCACGATCCAGGCAGCCTCTACGCCCAACACCTTGCCCAGATGATCCGCCGCGCCGACGCGGCGCTTGCGCGCGGTGGTTTCGATCACCTGGTGGTTCCCAGCGGCACCCAGCATTACCAGGTGTTCGACGACCGCGACTACCCGTACGCGGTCAACCCGCAGTTCAAGACCTGGCTGCCGCTGACCAAGCTGCCGTACAGCTGGCTGATCCATACCCCGGGCAAGCGCCCGACCCTGGTGTTCTACCAGCCCTTCGATTACTGGCACGTGGTCCCGGACGCCCCCAGCGGCTGGTGGGTGGAGCATTTCGACATCCACATCATCCGCAAGCCGGAAGATGCCCTGGCACTGCTGCCGGCCGACCCCAGCCGCTGCGCCATCCTCGGTGAGCCGCAGAGCGCGCTGGGCGGCTTTGCCCCGAACAACCCGGCGGCGGTGATCAATTACCTGGAATGGCATCGCGGCTACAAGACGCCGTATGAGATCGCGCTGATGCGCCAGGCACAGGTACTGGGCGTGCGCGGCCACCGTGCCGCCGAAGCCGCGTTCCGCACCGGTGCCAGCGAGTTCGAGATCCACATGGCGTATTGCAGCGCCGTCGGCCAGGACGCCAACGAGCTGCCCTACGGCAACATCATCGGCCTCAACGAACACGCCGCCGTGCTGCATTACACCGACCTGGGCAAGCAGGCCCCGCAGCCGCTGCGCAGCTTCCTGATCGATGCCGGTGCCTCGGCCCATGGCTATGCCAGCGACATCACCCGCACCTATGCCGCGGCGGGCCACGATGAGTTCCAGGCCTTCATCGATGCGGTCGACGCCGCCCAGCTGAAGATGTGCGCAGCGGTGCGTTCCGGTTTCGACTACAAGCAGCTGCATATTGATGCGCACCTGTCGTTGATGGGCATCCTCAAGGATTTCGGCGTGATCAATGTCGCGCCGGAGACCGCGCTGGCCACCGGCGTGAGCGCGGCCTTCTTCCCGCATGGCATCGGCCATCTGATCGGTGCGCAAGTGCACGATGTAGCCGGCTTTGCCGCCAGCGAGGACGGCGGCCGCGTCGAGCGCCCGGCCGGCCACCCCTACCTGCGTATGACCCGCGTACTGGAACCGGGCATGGTCGTAACCATCGAGCCGGGCCTGTACTTCATCGACATGTTGCTGGACGAAGTGAAGAAGGCCGGCAATGCTGCCAGCATCAACTGGGACCGCGTGGATTTCTTCCGTCCTTATGGTGGCGTGCGCATCGAGGACGAAGTGCTGTGCACTGACGGCGAAGCGGATAACCTGACCCGTCCGGAATTTGCCGCGCAAGCGTGATGGTTTGCCGGGACGGCGTGTAGCTGCTGCCCTGGTTATTGGAATACACCGTTGATGTAGGTGAGTGCGGCCTGGCGAAAGCTGGGCCGTATTCGTTTGCGTCTCATTCGGTGGCGATCGAGGTCGGCTTCCCGGGTGCGCTGACGCTTACCCGGGCTACGTGATCGCACCATCCCTCCATTCCCACTGCCCGACCCACGACCCAGCAAGGGCGCTTCCGCTCCGCTTCTGCCTGTGCATTGGCACTTGCCCTCCCTTGCGCGCAGCGCAGGGGAGGGTATGGGAGGGGTGCCTTTGCCTTTGGCTTTGCCTCTGCATTCGGCTCTGGCTTTGGCAATTGCAGTTGCCCTTGCTCCAAAAGCTCTTGATCTACCGGGCCCCTTCCGCAGCGACGGAGCTGGCAGACAAGACCCCGCACGGGGCGACGTGCAGGACGCACGTCGTTTTTCGACGATACAAGGATGTATCGTCGAAAAATCCTGCCAGCGGAGTGGACCTGGAGCGCGCAGCGCGGAAGGCGCGTAGGCAGGGTGTGCTTTCTTTGGGCCACCTTTCTTTGCACAAGCAAAGAAAGGTGTGCTCGCGCGCCGAAGGCGGGCGAAAGCCCTTGATCTTGATCTTGATCTTGATCTTGGTTGCGGTTGCGGTTGCGGTTGCGGTTGAAGCAAGAGCAAGAGCAAGAGCTTTCACTCCCCTTCGGGGAGCGAGTCACTTTTCTTTGCTTGTGCAAAGAAGAAGTAACCAAAAGAAAGCACACCCTGCCTCCGCGCCCACGCCGCTGCGCGACGCGGGTCCACTCCGCCGCCGGGATTTTTCGACGATACATCCCTGTATCGTCGAAAAACGACGTGCGTCCTGCACGTCGCCCCATACGGGGTCTTGTCCGTCGGCTGCGTCGCTGCGGAAGGGGCCCGGTAGATCAAGAGCTTTGGAACAACGGCAACTGCAGAAGCAACGGCTGGAGCAACGGCTAGAGCAACGGCAACAGCAACTGCACCCCTCCCATACCCTCCCCTACGCTTTGCGTAAGGGAGGGCAACTGCAACTGCAACTGCAACTGCTACAGCCGAATGCCTTGCGGCTCAGCGCTTGGCCATGAAGGTTTCGATCTCGTCGGCACTGCGTTCAAGCGAACCGGTCAACACACGGTGCCCGTCCTCGGTGATCAACACATCGTCCTCGATGCGGATCCCAATCCCACGCCAGCGCGCCTCCACACTGCGATCGTCCGGCGAGATGTATAGCCCCGGCTCGATCGTGAACACCATGCCGGGTTCCAGCAGTCGCGACTCACCAGCAACCCGGTAATCACCCACATCGTGCACATCCATGCCCAGCCAATGCCCGGTCTTGTGCCGGTAGAAACGCTGGTAATGACGCTCGATGATGTTCTCTTCCAGATCGCCCTTCAGCAGCCCCAGGCGCAACAGGCCTTCGGTCAATACCTCCACCGCCGCAAGATGCCCTTCCTCGTAGGCAATGCCCGGCTGCGCCTGCTCCAGGGCCGCTGCCTGTGCCGCCAGCACCAGATCGTGCAGCGCGCGCTGCTCCTCGCTGAAACGGCCATTCACCGGAAAGGTCCGGGTGATGTCGCTGGCATAGCCGCGATACTCCGCACCCGCATCGATCAACACCAGATCGCCATCGCAGCTGCCGCTGTTGTTGTCGCGGTAATGCAGCACACAGGCGTTGGCACCTGCACCGACAATGCTGTTGTATGCAGGACACGCATCGGCCGCACGGAACTCGCGTTCCAGCTCCGCCTGCAGTTCGTACTCATGGATGCCTGCACGTGCCGCACGCATTGCCGCGCGATGCGCACGCACGCTGATATCCGCTGCAGCCTGCATCAAGGTGATCTCGTCGGCGCTCTTGTACAGGCGCTGCTCGTGCAGCAGATGTCCCAGTTCCAGGAACTCATGCGGCGGCTGCGCACCATTGCGCACCTGCGAGCGGACCCGGTTCACCCACCCGATCAACTTCAGGTCGAAATCCGCATCACGACCAAAGTGGTAGTACACCCGCGACCGACCTTCCAGCAGGCCGGGCAGGATTTCATCCAGATCCTCGATCGGATAGGCATCGTCCATGCCGTAGCGCGAGACCGCACCATCCTGGCCTTCGCGCGGTCCGTCCCAGGCTTCCCGGTCCGGGTCGCGCTCGCGGCAGAACAGGATCACCTCCCCATGCTTGCGCCCCGGGATCAGCACCAGCACCGCCTCCGGCTCCTGGAAGCCGCTCAGGTACCAGAAGTCCGAATCCTGGCGGTACGGGTAGAACGTATCGTTGCTGCGCACCCGCTCCGGTGCCGCCGGCAGGACCAGAATTGCGTCATCACCGGCCGCTTCCATCAGCTGCCGGCGGCGGAGCGCGTACTCGGCGGGTGTAATCCCGGACAGACGCTTCATCATCGACCTCAGTTCAGGCTCTGCCGATGGCGCGAACCCATCACGCAGTCGCCGTGCAGCAGCAACGCGGCCACACGCACGAATTCCTCGATCTCCGACAGCGCGTCTTCATCCTCGTCGGCACTGTCGAACTCGTCGCTGGAGGCCTGCGCCAGGCGCGCCAGGTCCTGCAGCGCCTCTTCGCCCTCCTCGCTCAGCGCCGGGCGCTTGCCCGAGGCCAGTCCGAAGCCGCCAAGGAAGGCACGGCACCATTCAAACAAGGCGTCGGTACGTGCCTGCAGCGGTTCGGCCGCATCCACCAGCACCAGCTCGAACGCAAAGTCACGGTCTTCCAGCTGCGCAACCGACGCCTGCCGCAGCAGGTCCAGGGGGCTGCCGGGTTCCGGCGTCGGCAGACCATCGTCGGCCAGCACCTTGGCCGGCCATGCGGGCACATCGGCGCCACCGGCGGCCAGCCAGCCGCACAGTCCACCATGGAGTTCAGCCGGGGAAGCGGCCAGGCCCAGCGACTGGCTGGCCTGGAGGATGTCGTTGACGGCGGGAAGGTCGGTCATGTCACTGATCTGTAAAGCGGAAAGGAAGGCCGGCACCGGCAAGATGGCGGCGGCCATACAGTGTAGCAACCGCGCTGTATGCTCCTTCTTGACCGGCCCTTATCGCCATGCCTATCGTTCCGTCCATGGACTCCTTCGACCCCGCTGGCCAACTGCTGGCCCTAGCCTCCCGCCTTGAGCTGCTGCTTGAGCGCAACCAGCGGCTGAGCGATGAAAACCGCAGCCTGCGCCAGCAACAGGAACAGCTGATCAGCGAACGCTCGCAATTGCTGACCAAGAACGAGCAGGCCCGCTCGCGGGTGGAAGCCATGATCACCCGCCTCAAGTCGCTGGAGCAGCACACGTGAGCAACAACGAACCGGTCAGCGTCCATATCCTGGACCGCGAGTACACCGTTGGCGTGGAACCCACCGAGCGCGAAAGCCTCACCGCCGCCGCACGTGTGCTCGACGGCAAGATGCGCGAGATCCGCGGCAGCAACCGGATGGCCGCGGTGGACCGCATCGCGGTGTTGGCGGCGCTTAATCTTGCGCATGAGTTGCAGCAGGTGCGCGACGAGCAACTCGCCCATCAGCAGCGTTTCCAATCGGCGATGAACGAGTTGAACCGCCGCCTTGACCTGGCCATCGACAACGCGCGTTGATCCAGCTGACCAGCTCAGACAGATGAATCCGCAATTCGTGAAATACGGCTGCACCTAGCCGCGCAACCTCGTTATACTGGCGACGCGTTCTCTGCTGTGAACGACGGCGTGTGCAAACATTCGCCTTGTCCCTTAATTACGACCACGGGGGCGCGACGGAGCCGGGTGTGCAAGTCCGCCTTGTAGCGGGAAGCCCGATGGCCCCCCAGCGTTCCCACTTGAACCCCGGGTTCAAGGTCGTTTCGCACGCATCGTCACCGCGGAGAATGCAATATTCCAGAACGGCGCCCAACGGGCGCCGTTCTTTTTTATCCTTCTCCCCACGGGAGAAGGTGCCCCGAAAGGCGCGTCCTGTAGTGCCGACCCATGGTCGGCATTGGTTCTGCCTGCAATGCTTCTTTTTTTGTCCTTCTCCCTCCGGGAGAAGGTGCCCGAAGGGCGGATGAGGGTAAGGGGCAAACCGTCACGAAGCTTGGCTACGCCAGTGCCTCGCACTTACCCTCTCCCCAACCCCTCTCCCGATGGGAGAGGGGCTTAAGCTCCTTGCCCGCAGACTTCTCCCCCATGACTGCCGATCCCCGCCAACTCCTCCGCCAACAACTGCGCCAGCGCCGCCGCGACATCCCTGCTGCCGAGCGCATCGCTGCGGCCGAAATCCTCGCCACAAACCTCCTGTCCCTGCCTTTCGCCGGGATCAGCGGGCACGTCGCCGGCTATTGGGCAATGGACGGCGAGATCGCGCTGCACCGCTGGCAGATGCAGCTGCCACCGCAGCAGACCTATTGCCTGCCGGTGCTGCACGGCAAGCTGCTGCGCTTCGCGCCGTGGCGCCCGGGCCAGTCCCTGGTCAGCAACCGTTATGGCATTCCCGAGCCGGATGTCGACCCCGCACAGGCGCTGCGGCCGGAGGAAATGGCCTTGGTCGTCGCCCCGCTGGTGGGCTTTGATGACGGTGGCCGGCGGCTGGGCATGGGGGGCGGCTGGTATGATCGCAGCTTCGCATTTCGGCAGCGCCAGGCCGCGCCGCCGTGGCTGGTGGGGGTAGGTTTCTCCGCCCAGCAGGTGCCGTCACTACCGGTCGAGGACTGGGACGTGGCGGTGGATGCCATCTGTACCGAGCAGGCCACTCTCTACCCGGAACCGTTGAACGCATGACCGCCCGCAAGCGCTACTGGCTGATGAAGTCCGAACCGGACGCCTTTTCCATCGACGACCTGCAGCGCGTGGGCACCGAGCCGTGGAATGGCGTGCGCAACTACCAGGCGCGCAATTTCATGCGCGATGGCATGAAGGTCGGCGACGGCATCCTGTTCTACCACTCCAACACCAAGGTGCCGGGCATCGTCGGCGTCGCCACGGTGGCCAGCGAGGCCTACCCGGACGACACCCAGTTCGACCCCAAGTCCGATTACTACGACCCCAAGAGCACGCGCGAACAGCCGCGCTGGATGCTGGTGGACGTGGGTTTTGAGCGCAAGCTGGCGCAGGTGATCGCGCTGGACGAGATCAAGCTGCATGCCGAGGAACTGGGCGAAGGCTTTCCGCTGACCGCCAAGGGCAACCGCCTGTCGGTGTTCCCGGTCAACGCCGCACAGTGGAAGCTGCTGCTGTCACTGGAAAAGAAAGCCAAATAATCCTCTTTTGTTGTGGGAGCGGCGTAAGCCGCGAAGCTGACAAACTTTCAGCCCCCCGGCTTCGCCGCTCACGCCGCTCCTACAAAAAAACCGTTTTCCAACTGATCGAGCCCACCATGTCCGAAGCCAAGCGCCTGGCCGCCGAAAAAGCCATCGAGTACGTCCAGAAGGGAATGATTGTCGGTGTCGGCACCGGCTCCACCGTTGCCTACTTCATCGAAGCCCTGGCCCGCATCAAGGACCAGATCGAAGGCGCGGTCTCCAGTTCCGACCAGAGCACCGCCCTGCTCAAGGGCCACGGCATCGAGGTGCTGGACCTGAATCACACCGGCGGCCTGTCGCTGTACGTGGATGGCGCCGATGAGTGCGACGGCAACAAGAACCTGATCAAGGGCGGCGGTGCCGCGCTGACCCGCGAGAAGATCATCGCCGAGGCCAGCAAGCAGTTCGTCTGCATCGTCGACCCGAGCAAGCAGGTCAAGGTGCTGGGCAAGTTCCCGCTGCCGGTGGAAGTAATCCCGATGGCACGCAGCCTGGTGGCCCGCGAGATCCTGGCCCTGACCGGCGGCCAGCCGGTGTGGCGCGATGGCGTGGTCACCGACAACGGCAATCTGATTCTGGACGTACACAACCTGTCCATCACCGATCCGGTCAAGCTGGAGCAGCAACTCAACCAGATTCCGGGCGTGGTGACGGTCGGCCTGTTTGCGCGCCGCCCGGCCGACGTGGTCATCGTCGGCGGCGAGCCGCCGCAGGTGCTGTAAGCCGAGCCCGCGCAACTCTGGCTGTTGCTTTGGCTTTGGCTTTGGCTCTGGCTGTTGCTTTGGCTCTGGCTGTTGCTTTGGCCGTTGCTGTTGCTTTGGCCGTTGCTTCGGCTTCCGCTGTTGCTTGTCCCTTCTCCCGTTTACGGGAGAAGGTGCCCGAAGGGCGGATGAGGGGAAGCCTTTGACTTCCCCCCTCCCGCCTGAACACCTCCCAGGAACCAGGTCCCCAACCATGTTCAACGCCTCCCTGCGTACCCTCTTCACACTGTCCCTGCTCGCCCTGGCCGGCTGCGCCAGCGCCGACGGCAAGCATTGGGTGGAACTGGCCGGTACCCGCTACCAGGTGGAACTGGCGCAGAACGACGAAAGCCGCGCCCGCGGCCTGATGTTCCGCGAACAGATGGAAACCGACCACGGCATGCTGTTCATCCACGACCGCGAGGAGCCGCAGGCGTACTGGATGAAAAACACCAAGATCCCGTTGGACATCCTGTACTTCGACAGCCAGCGCCGCCTGGTCGGCCAGCAGCGCGATGTCCCGCCGTGCTCGGCCGGTGACATGTGCCCGCCCTACCCCAGCTTCAACCCGGCCCTGTACGTGCTGGAACTCAACGCCGGCCAGGCCGCCAAACTCAAGCTCGAAGACGGCGCCGAGCTGACCTTCGGCCCGGGTATTGCCACCGGCAACTGACTGATGCAAGCAGATTGAACAGCGGCGCCCTTGAACCGGCGCCGCTTTGCCGCCAGTCTTGGGCCATGTCTGAAACGCGCATTACCCTGCCGCAGTGGGATGAACTGGCCGGCCTGCCCGACGAGGCGCTGCCGCTGCTGCCGACTGCCCTGCTGATCGCCCGCGATGAATACCCGCAGCTGGACCCGGCCGAGTACGACCGCGTGCTGCAGGCCCACGCGGACCACCTGCGGGTGGAAGTGGATGCCATCGGCGAATGGCCGCTCAAGGTTGCCGCCATCAACAACCACCTGTTCAACGAGGTCGGTTACAGCGGCGACAACGACGAGTACTACGACCCGCGCAACAGCTACCTCAACGAGGTGTTCGAGCGCCGCCTGGGCAACCCGATCTCGCTGGCCCTGGTGCAGATCGAAGTCTCGCGCCGGCTCGGCTTGCCGCTGGAAGGCATTTCCTTCCCCGGCCATTTCCTGGTGCGGCTGCCGGTGGAAGACGGCGTGCTGATCATGGACCCGTTCAACGGCGGTCGTCCGTTGGGCGTGGACGAACTGCGCGAGCGCGCCCGCAGCAACCTGGGCGGTGAAACGCCCGATGACAACGTGCTGGCGCAGATTCTGGACCCGGCCCCGCACCGCGCCATCCTGATGCGCATGCTGCGCAACCTGCATGGGGTCTACGCCGAGCGTGGCGAGTGGGACCGGGCAGCGCGCAGCGCCGACCGCATCCTCAAGCTGGCGCCCGAACAGGCCGATGCCGTGCGCGACCGCGGCCTGGCCTACCTGCAGCTGCAGCACCTGGCCGGTGCCCGCGCCGACCTGGCGCGCTACCTGAAGATGGAGCCCGATGCTGCAGATGCCATCAGCATCCGTGAGCGCCTGGTTGAACTGGGTGGCGAAAGGCCGAGACTGCATTGAGCCTGGCTGCCCTACCCAACCTTGTGGGAGCGGCGTAAGCCGCGAAGCCACGAAGCCACTACAGCATCCGAAACCGGCGAAGATCCTGATCCGACCGAACACATGTGCCGGCATTCCGTGCACGAACCCGTTTTCGCCCTGACACCGCGTTGATCAATGGCTGCGGGTGCAGCAGTGGCTTCGCGGCTGACGCCGCTCCCACAAACCGCACAAGCCGCGCGCTGCGGCTCTCAATCCAGCTCGACCATCTCGAAGTCGTCCTTGGTCACCCCGCAGTCGGGGCAGGTCCAGGTGTCGGGCACGTCTTCCCAGCGCGTGCCCGGGGCGATGCCTTCTTCCGGCAAGCCGTCGGCCTCGCTGTAGATGAAGCCACAGACGACACACATCCAGTTGCGCAGGGTGGAGGCCGTAGCGTCGGACATCGGGGATAATCACCAGACAAAGAAGCGGCGTTGATTGTCACACTCCCCACGCCGTACCGGTAGCCATACATGACCCAGCTTGCCGACGCCCGTGGCGTCTACCTGATCACCCCTGACGAAACCGACAGCGCACGCCTGCTTGAGCGGGTGCGTCCGCTGCTGCCCGGCACCAGCTGGCTGCAATACCGCAACAAGGCGGTCGATGCGCCCACCCGACTGGCCCAGGCCACTGCCCTGCAGGCGCTATGTGCCGAAGCCGGCGTGCCACTGATCATCAATGATGATGCCGCGCTGGCCCTGCAGGTCGGCGCCGCCGGCGTGCACCTGGGTGAAGACGACGGCGACATCGCCGCCGCCCGTGCCCTGCTTGGCCCGCAGGCCATCATTGGCGCCTCCTGCTATGACGAGTTCGAGCGTGCCCAGCGCGCGGTTGTTGCTGGCGCCGACTATGTGGCTTTCGGGGCGTTCTTCCCCAGCCGCAGCAAGATCACCCCGCGCCGCGCCAGTCCGGAGCTGCTGCGACAAAGCGCCGCACTTGGGGTGCCACGTGTGGCGATTGGCGGGTTGACCCCGGACAATAGCCGGGCTGTGGTGGACGCTGGTGCGGACCTGATCGCGGTGATCAGCGGCGTGTTCAGCGAGGCCGATCCGGTGGCGGCGTTGGACGCTTATCGCAGTTGCTTCGGGTCTGTCTGACCAGCCAAGCCCGCACGATCTCTGCCATTCCATTCTCCCACCTGCGGGAGAAGGTGCCCCGAAAGGGGCGGATGAGGGGGCTTTTGACGTTTGCTTGCTAGAAGCTTGCCCTCACCCCAACCCCTCTCCCGCAAGCGGGAGAGGGGCTAATGCAAAGCCCAGCTCTTCGTTGTTGTTGATACCTCAAAGGACTCACGCATGAACCACGCCCAATCCCACGCCCTGTTCACCCGCGCGCAGACCCTGCTGCCCGGTGGCGTCAATTCACCGGTGCGTGCGTTCAAGTCGGTCGGCGGCGAACCGTTCTTCGTGCAGCGCGCCGATGGCGCCTACCTGCATGACGTGGATGGCAACGCCTATATCGACTACGTCGGCTCCTGGGGCCCGATGATCGTCGGCCACAACCATCCGGCCGTACGCGAGGCCGTGCAGCAGGCGATCGGCAACGGTCTGTCATTCGGCGCGCCGTGTGCGGCCGAAGTGACCATGGCCGAGACCATCACCCGGCTGGTGCCGTCCTGCGAGATGGTGCGCATGGTCAACTCCGGTACCGAGGCGACGCTGTCGGCGATCCGCCTGGCGCGCGGCGCCACCGGCCGCAACAAGATCGTCAAGTTCGAAGGCTGCTACCACGGCCACGGCGACTCCTTCCTGGTCAAGGCCGGCAGCGGCATGCTGACCCTCGGCGTGCCGACCTCGCCGGGCGTGCCGGCCGGGTTGAGCGAACTCACCCTCACCTTGCCCTACAACGATTTCGAAGCGGCTACCGCGCTGTTCGAGCAGCAGGGCGCGGATATCGCCGGCCTGATCATCGAACCGGTGGTCGGCAACGCCAACTGCATCCCGCCGCGCGAAGGCTACCTGCAGCACCTGCGTGCCCTGTGCACGCAGTACGGCGCGCTGCTGATCTTCGACGAAGTGATGACCGGCTTCCGCGTCGCCCTGGGCGGCGCGCAGGCGTACTACGGCATCACTCCGGACCTGAGCACCTTCGGCAAGGTCATCGGCGGCGGCATGCCGGTAGGCGCCTATGGCGGCCGCCGCGAGCTGATGTCGCAGATCGCCCCGGCCGGCCCGATCTACCAGGCTGGCACGCTGAGCGGCAACCCGGTGGCCATGGCCGCCGGCCTGGCGATGTTGCAACTGGTGCAGGCGCCGGGCTTCCACGAGCGCCTGACGGCGGCAACCAACACGCTCTGCGATGGCCTGGAAGCGGCCGCGCGCGAGGCCGGCGTGGCCGTCACCACCAATCGCGTCGGCGGCATGTTCGGCCTGTTCTTCAGCAGCGAGAAAGTCGAGACCTATGCGCAGGCCACCGCCTGTGACATCAAGGCCTTCAACGTGTTCTTCCACGCCATGCTGGAGCGCGGCGTGTTCCTGGCACCGTCGGCCTACGAGGCCGGCTTCCTGTCCAGCGCGCATGACGATGCGGTGATCGAAGCCACCCTGGTTGCGGCACGCGAGGCGTTCAAGGTGGTTGCGGCGGGTTGACCCTGCAGTGGATAACGCTGTTCGTCCTGACGAAACAGCGTTATCCGAAACGGCTGCTGCAGCTTTTTGTAGGAGCGGCGTAAGCCGCGAAGCTGACCTTGCTTCAGCCACCAGCCTCTGCGCAACCTGATGATGTCGCATGCTTCGCGGCTTACGCCGCTCCTGCAAAAAAGACGGCCTGCGCGACGCCAAGGTAGCCAGGAAAGCGCAGCGCACCCGTAGCTTCAGAACAGATAGATCACCCAAATACCAGCTTGCCCTTCATCATTCCCCAGTGCCCCGGGAACGAGCAGAAGAAGGTGTAATCACCACCACGCGTCAACTTGCTGGTCGCAAAGCGCACCTGCGTGGTCTGCCCGCCACCGATCACCGGCGTGAACGCGATCACCCGCGCATCATTCTTCGGCAGGTAACTGTCAGCCAGCGTCGAACGCATGCCAGCCGTGGCCACTGGTTGGAAATCCGGGGTGCGCGTCAGCACCCAGTTATGCCCCATCGCGGTAGCCGGCATCCGGCCGGTGTGCTTGAGGGTCAGGTCCACCTGCGTGCAATCGGCAGCAACGCGGATCTGCGGCAGCGAGAACTGCATGCGGTCATTGCTTTCGATGGTGACCACGCAGGTGCGGGCCAGCGCAGGCGCGGCAGGCAACAGGCCGGCAAGGGCCAATAACAGCAGGCTGGAACGCTTCACGGTGAACTCCAAACAATGACAACTACGGTGTCCTGATTCTAGGCAAAGCGCGCAGATTTCACCTGTGACGCGATGTCGCAGGCTGCACGCAGACGCCGCGCCAGCGATACTGCAGCCCCACCCTTGCCTCGCCATCGATGCAACGACCACACGCACTACTACTGGATTTCGACGGCCTGCTGGCCGACTACGATCACCGTATCCACTTGCGCCAGCTTGCCGATGCTGCCGGCTGCGCGCCCGAGCAGGTGGATGCGGCATTGCGTACGGACGGGCTTGAATTCGCCCATGCCCGCGGCGAGCTGGATGGTGAGCAGTTGCTGCAGGCCTTGAATCAACGCCTGGACAGCACGCTGGGCGCGACGCACTGGCACGCTGCACGCCTCGCTGCGACCAAGCTGCGCAGCGATTGCATCGCGGTGCTGGAGCGCGTGCATGCGGATGTGCAGGTTGCAGTGCTGACCAACAATGGCCTGCTGACGCGGCCGGTCATCGAGCAATTGCTACCGGGTCGCCGCGTGCTGTGCAGCGCTGCGCTCGGCGCGCGCAAGCCTGATCCGAAAGCGTACCTGGCAGCCTGTGCTTCGCTTGGCTGTGCGCCTGAGCGAAGCCTGTTCGTCGACCACCTGTTCCGCAATGTGCAGGGTGCGCGCGAAGCCGGGCTGCATGCCGATACTGCGTTTCACGCCCAGTCGCTGCGGCGCCTGTTGAAACGTAATCACTGCCTGGGGTGAAAGGCCGCGCGCTGCGCACGCCATACCCTCATCCGCCCTACGGGCACCTTCTCCCGCAGGCGGGAGAAGGGAAGGGTCATGGCTTACGGCTAACTGGTGCTGTGCTCGCCCCCCGCAACAACGAGCATTCCCTTCTCCCGCGCGAGGCAGAAGGTGCCCGTAGAGCCTGTCCCCGCGAAGGCGGGGGGCGGATGAGGGGAAGCGCTTCGCTCGCCGAAAAACCCAACTTACCCGCGCGATGCCATATACGCCGCAATCGCCTCGCGCACGCGCTTCAGGCCTTCGGCCACTTCTTCGTCGGTGATGTTCAGCGCCGGCACGAAACGCAGCACGCTGGTGCCGGCCTGCAGGATCAGCACCTGCTTTTCCGCCGCCAGATCCAGCAGCATGCCGATGTCGGCGACGTAGTCGGGCTTGAGCACCGCACCCAGCATCAGGCCCATGCCACGCACCTGCTCGAACACCCCGAACTCTTCGCCGATGGCTTCCAGACCGGCTTTCAGTGCGGCCGACTGGCGCACGACGTTGGCCTTGATCTCGTCGGACGACAGCTTGCGCAACGCCACGCGAGCAACCGCCGCCGCCAGCGGGTTGCCGCCGAAGGTGCTGCCGTGCGCGCCAACGCCCATGATGTCGGCGACCTTGGGGCCGGCCAGCATTGCGCCGATCGGGAACCCGCCGCCCAGCGCCTTGGCCAGGGTGACGATGTCCGGGGTCACACCCCAGTTCCAGTGCGCGAACAGCTCGCCGGTACGGCCCATGCCGACCTGGATTTCATCCAGTACCATCAACGCATCGTGCTGGTCGCACAGCTCGCGGGCGCGGCGCATGAACTCGGCACTGGCCGGCATCACCCCGCCCTCGCCCTGCACCGGCTCGAACATCACCGCGGCCACATCGCCACCGGCCATCGCTTGTTCAAGCTGGGCGACATCGTTGAAATCGACATAGCGGAAGCCACCGGGCAGCGGCTCGTAGCCTTCCTGGTACTTCGGCTGGGCGGTCGCGGTGACCGTGGCCAGGGTGCGGCCATGGAAGCTGCCGCGGAAGGTGACAATGAAACGTTTCTCCGGGCCACGGCCCTGCGCGCTGGCCCACTTGCGCACCAGCTTGATGGCCACTTCATTGGCTTCGGCGCCGGAATTGCACAGGAACACGCGTTTGGCGAAGCGCGAGGCGTCCACCAGCTCCTGTGCCAGATGCAGCGGCGGTTCGCTGTAGAACATGTTGCTGGTGTGCCAAAGCTTGTCGGCCTGCTCGAACAGGGCAGCCTTCAGGTCCGGGTTGTTGTGGCCCAGGCTGCACACCGCGATGCCGGCGGCCAGGTCGATGAACTCGCGACCCTGCGTATCCCACAGTCGCGCGCCCTGGCCTCGCTCCAGCACCAGCTGGCGCGGGCGGTAGACCGGCAGGTAGTAATTGGACAGGGACAACAGCGGCTCGACGACAGCGGTCATGGCGTTCCAGATCAGTGGGTGTGAATGTTCCATTGTCCTCCATTCCACGGGCCTGCGGCACAATGGGCGCATGCGACTGTTCTCTGCCCCCCAATTGAACCCGGCCAGCGACAGCGGCTGGCGCCGCCGTTGGTTCGACATCATCCACCGCACCGATACCCCACCCTCGCGTCGCTTCGACCTGCTGCTGGTCTGGGCCATCCTCGCCAGCGTGCTGGTGGTGATGGTGGACAGCGTCCAGCGCATCCACATTGCCTGGGCCAGCTGGTTCTACGTGGTCGAGTGGGGCTTCACCCTGCTGTTCACCGCCGAATACGTGCTGCGCCTGCTGGTGGTACGACGACCGCTGCGCTATGCGTTCAGCATCTGGGGCATCATCGACCTGCTGGCGATCCTGCCCTCGTACATTTCCTTCTTCGTGCCCGGCGCACAGAGCCTGCTGGTGGTGCGCGTGCTGCGCCTGCTGCGGGTGTTCCGCATCCTGAAGCTGACCCGCTACATCGAGGAAAGCGGCGTGCTGATGGCGGCCCTCTGGCGCAGCCGTCGCAAGATCCTGCTGTTCCTGTCGATGGTGGTCACCATCGCCATCATCGCCGGCGCGCTGATGTATGTGATCGAAGGCCCGCAATACGGCTTCAGCAACATCCCCGCCAGCATGTACTGGGCGGTGGTGACCATGGCCACGGTGGGTTTTGGCGACATCGTGCCGCACACCACCCTGGGGCGTTTCATCACCTCGGTGCTGATCCTCATCGGCTACAGCATCCTGGCCGTGCCCACCGGCATCTACACCGCCGAACTGGCCGGCAACATGCTGCGCGAGAACCGTCGCGACAACCGCGGCTGCACGGTCTGCGGGCATGAGGGCCACGAGTTCAAGGCGCACTACTGCAACCGCTGCGGGCATGTGCTGCCGGAGCACATCGAGCATTGAGCGGTGTTGCCGGGTTTTGCAGGAGCGGCGCAAGCCGCGAAGCTGCTGATGCGTAGTGGGGGGGCGGGGGGGGGCCCGGGGGTGCCGCGGGGAGGGCTGGGGGAGGAGCGGCGGCGTGGCTACGGGAAGTGGGAGAGATCGGTG
>NZ_JBXFWM010000037.1:0-41021 GCF_056856655.1 Stenotrophomonas sp. STEN033 | reverse complement strand
TAACGATCTGACTCTCAGTGAATTTGCTCTTGCGCATCGGCGGTCTCCTTGGGGCTAGTTTGCCCGGAGACCTCTAAGAATGCCTGGATCAAGTTTACGGGCAGGCGACAAACCGTACCCAGCGCTAGTCTCGGCGGTACCAATGGCCGCAATGGGTCGGATGGCGTCCACCGGCCAGAAGCGGACCGTTGAGGAGAGCCTGCATGGCCAGAACTGTCGGATCAAGCAGGTTCTAAGCTACGTTGTAGAGAAATTCTCGACGAACCTCAGCGAAGGCGTCCTGACACAAGCACCACATACCCCCATCCCCGCTCTCTTACGCAATCGGCCAACGTGCCATCTGCCTGATCAGGACGAAACCTCACTACAGCGCTGACCTTCAGCGCTGCGTTGGGTCCACCCACATCATGTTGCTTTGCGAGAAAACCGACCTGCACCAATTGACCTGAGGCCCCGCGGTGCATGAAGGACTTGAAGGCACCGCCGCCACGGCCACCGAGCATGATTGGATCACCTACGGCAACCTCGCTTTCAATATAGCGTTGACACTCATCCGGACTCGGGTTGAATGCGTTTTGTTGCATGGCCCAACCCAGGGAAACATCCTCCATTGACCCCACCAGCACCTGTCCTTGCGCGCGCAGGCCTTCATACAGCATGGGATCTTTCCTTCCCCAGCTTCGCTCGCGATCACCGCGGTAGTACGTCAGATTTTTCTTGGCCCGGGTCATCCCCACATATAGAAGCCGCGCCTCTTCGGCAGCATCGCCTGCTAGGTCCGGTCCAAGCCGATCCCGCCCGCTCGACCCAAATTGGATTGCTGAAGGCAAAATTACGACATTGTCGAATTCCAGCCCCTTCACCTTGTGCAGCGTCGAGACGACTGCTGTCGAAGCGCCATCAACCACTCCAGATAATCGCACGAGTTCATCGGTCCTCAATTCCTCGACAAACTGAATCAGCGAGGAAAGATGGGGGAACGAACGCTCTCTGCAACACAGCCTCCACAAATGATCCAGAACCACGTCGGAAGTGTCAGGTCTGGACCACTCCGGAATCCCGTCAGCCTGCAACATCCTGGTAACGATTCCCTGACGCAGATCCTCCGAAAGTGCGTCATCGCTTCGAGCGGCGAGCTCCCTAAGGTGATCCAGCCAAAGCCCTACGTGCCGCAGCTCGGATACACGGAGATTCGCGGCGCCTTGCACGGTCAGGTTGGGCAGCGACTGGCTCAACAGCCTATGCGCCTCCGCAACTTCAGCATTTGAACGGCAGAGTACGGCGGTCGACTCTCCTTCACGACCAGCCAAGCCCTCCAGCATCGTTGCAGTCTGGGCAACCGCCTCGTCCCAGTTTCGACCACCCCACTCAATCGCCTGGCACGCCCCCGCCGAGGCTCCTGTGCGGGCTCGCAATCGGGATGTTTTCAGACGCTGGGAGCGGCTCGTACGCTCGAAGAACCCCGAGATCATCAACTGGCTTCGCTCGACAATGCTGGTTCCGGATCGGAAGTTCACCCCCAGAAGGAACTCCCGAAAGTATTCACCCCCGAATTCGTGCGCGAACTGATCAAAGTACTTCTCCGAAAACTGTTGAGCACTGCCATCATTCTTCCGTTGCCAGCGCAGGATGTCCTGGTCGTCGTCACCGATTACCATGACGCCCGCCCGAGACCCGCTGCCGGCGTGGAGATGTTTGATAACCTGATACACGTCATCGGTCACGTCTTGGAACTCGTCCACCAGGACGCATCGTGCCCCGCCGGCTACCCTCTGGGCGAACGAAGGATCCTTTGCCAGGCGAGTGGCGAAATCAGAAAGCAGGGTTTGCATGCCGTCTCTTGGAATCTCGACTCCCTCCCGCGCCAAGCTCCGCAGGGCTAGGGCGTGGAAGGTCGAAACTCGAAGGCGGCCCGCGTAGGCTGCATACCCCAGCGACTTGAACAACTCGCGAATCCGCCGCCTGATCTCAAAGACGACTGCACGATTGAAGGCAAGCACGATGATCTGCGAGGGATCAATGTTCTGCTCACGGATGAGGTGCGCGATTCTTCCGACCAGGACAAAGGTCTTGCCCGCCCCCGGCCCCGCGTTAACCATGATGTGTTGGTCAAACGGCGCCTTCGCCACCTCCCATTGCGCGGGCTCCTCCGAACTTCTAAACCTCTCGAAGAATTCAACTGCCTTGGTGGCGCGGAGCTTCTCTTGCATTTCCACCAGAAGGGTTGAAGGGCCGTCTACTTCATCGCTGACGATTTCGCCCAACTGGGTGTCAAGGAACTGCTTGACTGCTGCGCCATCGACGGCACCGAAGTACCCCTCGATGAAAGTCGGCTGCGCATCAGTGTTCACATTCGCGAACACTTCCATTGCCAAGTTTCGCGCCTCGGCAAGCTCGTTGAGCTGCCTGAGTTCGTCCCAGATGGCCGTTTGGTCTTCTAGCCTGCCGTCTGCTTCGGAAAGCGCGACGACATGAGACAGCGGAATCAGGTCAGGCGAAATGCTGACAAGTGACATCGCCGCTAGCAGGCCGGCGACCTTGTTCAAGTCCGATTCGCGGAATCGGCCGTCGTGGCTTGCCGCGCGCACCTGATCCACCAGCTTTGAAATCGAGATCGATCTTTCATCACCGACGGCCTTGAGCAGCGACTTTGCGCCTTGCACGAAGCGCTTCCGACAAGAATCCGCCTTGGAGCACGAAGATCGGGGAAGTACTGCCTCCCAGATGACTTTGTCATCCGCACGCACGAGCTGTCGTATCTTGATTCCAGACGCCCGCGCCAAGTTTCTAAACCCGTTGACGAATGACCTTTCGTACATCCGCAGCTTGTCTGCATGGACCTGAGGACCCTCGACATCCTCGACCATTTCGAATGGGTTGAACTCAATTCGGCCCTTGCTGGCCAGACGGCGTATGAGCTCGGCCACCGCGCCATCCACGTACTGGAACTGCTCGGCAATATTATTGGGCGGCTCTGACGCCAGCCTACGCCGCACCACATCCACTTCACGGTTAAGCGTCACGCCGCCGCGCTTCTCGAGGTCTCCAAGAACAGCCAGTACATCCCCCATCGACTTGATCCCGGGGCTGCGAAGCTTCATCTGCGAGAGATTGAGCACCACGGTTTTCGTCGCAGACATTTCGGCGGTTGGCAGCTTGGATTCCAGGCGATTCATCTGGGGTGTGGGCCGAGCTGACGGTCGAGGTGACGCCTCGAATAGCAGGCCCATCGTGCTGGACAGGGCGCTGAACAAACTGCCCAGTACACCGGCAACACCGCCGAGGATTCCATTGCCAAAGATTGGTGAAGCGTTCGACAGCCCAAAATCTCCGCCGGAGTCCCGGAGCAAACTCTCGCCAGACTCAATCTGGAGAATCAGGCCCGCCACCTCACCTGCCAGTCCATTCTCGAGAGAAATCCGCTGCAGGGCGGAAGGATGGACAACGACCTCGATCAGGTCCGGTACCGAGCCACAGAGCCGAATCCGGCCCGCACGCTCGAGCCAATACAACCCCATACGAACACGCGTTGCGGCCGCGCGCCGGGCAGCCGGGCTTTGTGGGGCGGGACTTTGAGCGGATGCATAACCCTCTGCAGGAACGATTGCCAGTCGCTGATCAGCTACTGTGAATGCGTGTTCCCATACCTTGCCCTGGAGATCCCGGATGATCGGAAGCGAAAGAGCGCTACGCGCCCGCATGCCCCGGATCGACTCGAAATCTCGGTCTGAAAACAGCAGCGTCGCCGAAAGCTTCCCCAGCTTCGCCCTTTCCCGCTCCCGAACTCCACGACCAATGCGCCCGACCTCCTGTAGGTAGTCCTCGAGGTAGCCAGGCGGTGCGAGGTGCACGACCCAATGGATATCCGGAATATCCATACCCATCCCGAAGGCCTTGGTCGCAACAAGGACGTCCAGATCACCGTCAAGGAAGCGGGTATAGATTTCCTCTCGCGAGCCCGAGTCCAGGCCGGCATGATAGTAGTCCACTTGGCCACTGGTTGTCCGTGCAAGCCGCTGGGCCACAACCTCTGCATGGTAGCGACTCGATACGAAGACGATCACGGCGCTACGCTGACCCGTCAACACGCGATTCTGCCGCGCGATGGAGATTGCTTCCTCGATGTAGGGCAGCCGTTCTGCCAACGCCTTGTCGAATTCCCTGCGATCGTTGAGCATGCCCCGGACCCGACGAGGGGTTACCGCAATGTGCGCCCGCAGTGGGTTAGTGAAGACATCTGGCCTCGACAGAAGCGTCAGGGGTGATCCCGAATCGCCCGATTCACCCGCCATGATCTCTCGCAGCCGCGCGTTGTCAGATGCGGTGATCGTGGCAGAAAGCAGCAGGAACGGCGTTGGCTCAGCTGCATCCATTTGCCTGCACAGACGCAGCAACAGGTTCAGTGCGTGGAAATAATCCGGCCTGAACTCGTAGCCCCACTGGTTCACGCAGTGGGTTTCGTCAACGACGACATGTTCAAGCCCATCGTCTGCCTGCACTCTCTTGTGAAGGACATCCAGGAACATCTCACTGCGCATGCGCTCCGGCGCGACATACAGGAGCACGATGCGATGATCGAGAACGCCTTGGATCACCTCGGCCATCTCGTGAGGCGTTCGATCTCCGCTCAGGTAGTCGGCGGACTCCGAGAAGCCCTGCTCGCGTAGACGCTCCACCTGGTCTCGCATCAAGGCCTTCAAAGGAGAGATGACCAAAGTCAATCGCCTGTTGCGCAAGCCTCGGCAGAGAGCCGGCACTTGGAACAGGACTGACTTGCCCTCACCTGTCGGCAATGACACAAGTACATTCGCAGAGCGTTCGCAGATGGCTTCCATTGCAACCGTCTGCGACGGCTTGAATCCGGTGACTCGGTTCCCGGCCCCTCCGTTGCGGGGTTGCCAATTCGCGATGAGAAAGCGCTGCATGGCCTCGAGCCCAGCAGGCGCCTCCTCGCGCACCAGCTTGAACGGAGACAGGACGAGCTTCAGGCGTTGGGCCTGACCAGACTGGAATGGCACTTCCAGCAGTTGGAATGAATCCGCGATGCCCGACAAGCCGCCGGCGATGTCTGCCATCCGAGGATCGATAAGGACTGCGGGCACCTTCGACGTCGACAGCCCGACATCGGCCATCCAGCCATACAGCCTTTCCCGAACCAGGATTGGTAGGGATTCAAGCAGGGCGCCGGTGGTTACGGCGGCAGGCCCGGCCGCTGTGTGCTGATTGGTATGGGCTTCGCCACCCGCTTGCGCAACAGAACGCGTTGACGCGCTGGCATGCCACTCCTCGATCGGCAGCGCTTCCACCACAGGCTGGAGCGCGACACCTGCCGAATGCGCAAGTGATTGCCAGACAGGCCACTGATCTAGCGTATCGACAAGCCCCAATCCGCCTTTGGCAGCCCGAAGCATGTGCTCTCGCTGGCTTCGATGAATCGGCTTCACCTCACCAAGTCCGACCTCGGCCAGGCCGCTAACCAGGATCTCGACCAGGAGCCTGCTTCGGGAACTTTCAAGCAGCAGGATTGGAACAGTGCCCGTACCGGCCGCTGCGACCTCATGGAATGTGCGGAGCACTTCAGCCCAGTATGTACCCTGGTCATCGGACCGGGGATACAACACGTGATGACGCCGCCTCACCATCGTTGGGCGGCATTCCGGTGTGGGCACCTTTGCGGCCTGAAGCTGGGACGTTTGGCCGACGAGCAACGTGGTGAACGCAGTGAGGCCGCCGCGAGGATCGAGCACATGCGCGGCGCGATCGACTAGCAACCATCGAAGTGCAGACCCATCCGCCCCGACACGCAGGAATGGCACGTCGGGCAACTCGCCCAGTTCCTGCACGATGTCGCCGCGCGCCACCTGCCGATGATCGAGCAGCAGGACATCGTCGCTGAGGCCTGCGACCGAATATGACGTTGGATCCGTCGCTGTCCACCATCCAGCCCTGGTGGGAAGCGCTGCAATGCGCCAGCCGTCGCCGACTATTGGTGCCACGCACGCAGCATCCACGGCCGAGGCAAGCGCGCTGTCGCACTCCAGCAACCAAGCCGGAATCATGTTTCGGCGCAGGACAATGCCCTGTGCGGCCGCCATCCGCGCGACTGCCACGAGGATCCAGGCAGCCGGGCTCGACTCCACCCCAACCGGTAAGGCTCCCCCAAGGGCGGCCACGTCGATCTGGCGCCATGCAGCCGACAGGCCCTCACCGGAGTCTGCCGATATCACGCTCACCTGGGGCACCCAGTCAGCCTCGCGAAGACGACCCTGCGGCACGACGATCGGTTTGGTCGGCGGGCTTCCAGTGGCGATCAGGAATTCCGGAACCTCTCGGGCATAGTTGGCTTCACCCTGCAAGGCCTCGATAAGGGCATCCAGCAATTGTATGGAATCCTGGAACTCGCCGACCAAGATCCTGCGGGCAAGGTCTGGGGGCAGGCAGGCTAGCTGTTCCTGGAACAGTTGCGTCGCCGCTGCCGCGTCTTGGTCGGCACGATGGCTACCACCCAAGGCATGCGACAAAGCCTGTGGCTTGAGCAAGTACTGGACGAGCAGCGTGTCCCAGATCAGCGGCGCCGGTGTCGGCTTGATGTGGCGAGAAGCAACTGGCCAGTCCCAGGCCAGCATGTTGTGCCCGACGAGCAAAGGCGCCGCTTGGATTCGCTCCTTCAACTCAGCCAACGCCTCGCCCAAGTCGGTCCCGCTTCGCTCGTCGTGAAGCAGGCTCGCCTGGCCATTGCATGCGCAGCCGATTTCCCAAATACGCTCGCCGTCAGTCTCCAGGTCGAACGCCAAGGCAGACGCCAGCAGTATCGGATCTGCCAGGGACGGGTTACTTCGAAGTTCGAGATCCAGAACGCTTGGATCTTCCTGCCATGCGGCCATCAACACGGCCTGGCGCTCGGCTGGAAGTTGTGGGAACAGAACGATGGCTAGATCCGCGCTTAACCCGACCCATGCCTCAATCTGGGCTTCTGACAGCAGCCCACTACCCGCGATTCTCTGTAGCCAGTCATTCGTGAAAACGTCTCGCGGGATCCCGTAGCTCAGGAAACGCGTAGCAAGCTCCGCCTCGGATGCTTCTGATCCCGGGAACCACTCCTGCCAATCGCCTCGCGGTTCGGACAATGCCCTGCTGATCAAATGCCATTCCATGAGGCGCGAACGAGCAGCCGGTGCCAGCTTACCCATCCGAATCCATGAGGCATCTGGCGCACCCAGCACAGCCAGTTGCGGAGGCTCGAATAGCTCGATCAGGCGAGTGAACGCGCAGGCTGGATTGTCGGGTGACATTCGAGCGGCGAACCGGTAACGCGCATTCGAAAAACGCTTGCTGACCTGGTGGGCTTCCAGATCCTTCGACGACATCGCGGCAACACGCGCGACAATGACCTGCTCCAGCACCGGATCTTCTAGGTCTGTGGGCACAGGCGCACCGCCACTCCAGTGGTTTGCGTACCACGATGCTTCGAGGAGACTCCAAAACCCATCGAGCGGCAGCGTGTCCAAAAGCTCTCGCCGCATGGCATCCAGTGTTGTCTGATCCGTGGGCAACCCACCTAGCGCGGCTGCGCCTACTTCAGCAGGCACCCACAAGACCGCGCCTTTCTTGGGCTCGTCTGGCCGCCGCGGATCGCTACCGGTGATGAAGACTACCGGCGTTCCAACTGGGGGCAGCTTCTGCCCGTCCGGCAACTTGCCTGGGAATCCTCGGAAGTGAAAGAACACATCCTCGCTGCCACTCACGGAAATGAAGCCAAAGCCGCGTTCTTCTTCGAGCCTCGCCACGGTTCCAAAGCGCGGCAGCTGCAGGAAGACTGTCTCGTTGGACACTGGCGATCTTGGCGGCCTTGGCGGTCTGCCGCCTCCAGTGGACCTAGGCTGATTCGCGACCTGCACGGGTCGCTCGACCGGCTGCAAGCCCAGACCCTTCAACTGGTCGGCAAGCGTTCTCACGCTGGCTTATCACATTGTTGGCGCATGCATGTTCACCACTTTCGTAGCGGGCGCAGGCTCCGCTGACTAGCAGATACTAAACTGCCGGGCAGTGTTTTTCGGACCACAAAGTCCGTTTTGGGTCGCATCACGCCCGTCTGACACTTAGAAGAGAACCATTGCCACTCCCCCTTCGAATAGGAGATGGTAATGGCAAGCCTTCATACATCACAGCCCCGTCAGCCTTGGAACAAGGGAAAGCTGGTCGGCCAGAAGGCACCCCTCAAGCTCAAGGACATTTGGGCAATCCGGGTCCGGCTACAGCTACGCGGTAAGGTCCGTGACCTGGCACTGTTCAACCTGGTGATCGATTCCAAGCTCCGTGCCTGCGATCTGGTCAAACTTCGGGTCTCTGATGTGTCCCACGGCGGCCAGGTGGCCTCTCGGGCGATGGTGATGCAACAGAAGACCGGGCGGCCCGTCCAATTCGAGATCACAGCGATGACCCGTGAGGCAGTACAAGCTTGGATCAAGAAGGCCGACCTCAGCCCCTTGGACTTCCTTTTCACCAGTCGGGTCACTGACTCACCTCACCTCTCGACGAGGCAGTACGCTAGGATCGTCCATCGATGGGTCGATGATGCTGGGTTGGAGACAGGGTCCTATGGGACGCACACGATGCGCAGGACTAAGGCATCGCTGATCTACCGGCGCACTCGGAATCTCAGAGCTGTCCAGCTTCTCCTAGGCCATACAAAGCTGGAGAGCACGGCGCGATACCTAGGGATCGAAGTAGACGACGCTCTTGAGATAGCCGAGCAGACGGATGTCTGACCTGTGAGGTTGTTCCTCGGCCCGGAAGGTCGATGAGCGGCCAGGAGCAGGCATTGGTCATCGTCGGCATGATACTTTGTCCGTATCAATGGACGGAATAATTCGGATGTCGCTCGATTTCGATGTTTTTACGCAAAATCTGGGTCTCGTAAAGTACCCTTTTTCCGTGTTCACTGCAGAGGAAGAGAAAGACTTCCTTAGCGCCGCCTTCGTTCGGCCGCTTGCGTACTCACCCGCGGCCCAAGCAGCAAGGTCGCGCAAAAACGTCTTCCTCTATGGCGAGCGTGGCACAGGAAAGACAGCACTTCTTTTCGAGTTGGTGAAGGCATGCGATCCGAGCTCAGCGGTGGCCGAAGTTACCGACTTCTCTGCGGTCCCGATCAGCCCAAACCAGTCCGACATCTGCAGTATCTATATATCCACGATATCTGCAGAGCTCTTTAAGCGGCTGCTACCTACAATGTCCGACTTCCGTCGGCCCTACAAACTAAACAGGCAGGACAAAACCCTCCTTTCTTATCTATTGCGGCATCACACTACAGCGCTCTCTCGTAATGCGCTGATGGAGGAACTCAGGCGCATTCAGCACAATCCTGCGAAGCGCCTCGCAGTGGCGACCTTCAACTTCTTCCGGGGCGTGATCAATGGCGCTGCTGGAGCCGCCGTCGACATGCTTTCCGAAGCGGTTAGCAAGTCCCTTGGTCTGCCACAGCCTGCAGCCAAAGGAGCAAAGGAATATCTACAGACCATTGAGCTCGAGCTCGACGGCACTTTAGACGAATCAAGAGCAAGCCTGGTAATCCTTCAGCAAACTATTGCCCTTTGTAAGAAGGTCGGAATGGACAAAATAACACTTGTAATCGACCGAATTGATGAGGACTCTCGACTGCACAACGACTCCAAGGTGATCGCGGATTTTATTCGGCCCTTCTTGATTGAGAACGAGATCTTCTACGAGCGAGACCTGCACTTCTTGTTCTCGATCTGGAGCGTCCCCTTCCAGAAGGTGAAGCCTGATTTTCGCGCTAATAAATTCTGCGTCGAGCAAGTGCGGTGGGAGGTAGGCGAACTCCTTAGCGTTTTGAATAAACGACTTGAACATCACTCCGATGGAAAGGTTGTCTCGTATGAGTCAATCGTCGAAGACGTTTCGTTCTTTCGCAACCAAGTGCTTCCTCTAGCTAACGCCAATCCGCGCGACCTGTGGCAACTAATGAACCGAATCATTCGTGAGCAGTTCGCGCTGGACAGTATGTGCACGATTATAAGTACAAGAGCCATGGAGGGTGGGATCCGACGTTTCGTAAGAGAGTTCACCTATTACGAGTATTACCCGCGAAGAAAGGATGCTCGGACCAATAGTTCGGATGTCTACTCTTACATCGCGCATCTCAACAAGCTCGACAGCGTTCAGTTCACGACTAACAGCCTCAATGCGGCAGCTGGTACCGGTAGTTCTACGCAAAGCTACATCGTAGGCATGGAGGGTATGGGCCTAGTCCGTCGCTGCGAGGAGAAGGGGCCCAACGGCTCAACCCTCTACGAGATTAGAGACCCGAAAGTTCGATTTGCAGTTGAGAACGGCATCGAAATTCGACGAGATGCGTGACATCTAGATTGATTGAACGTCCGCTTTGGGTCGATGGCGACCTTCGGTCAACAACGGCGTGAGCGTCCCATCGCGTAGCCTTGGATGTAGCAATATAGTTACCATGCTTCCATCCCGGAAAATCCCGGGCGCCAGGCGCACTTTTCCGTGAAAGCTCTCATCACCGGTAGTTCAGGCCGGGTTGGCCGTGCAATCTACAACGCGATTGCCGCAAACCATGAGGCCGTTGGTCTCGACCACTCCCCTTTCTCCTGCTCGTCGCTTATTGGTGACTTCACCGATAGCCGCTTGCTGCGTTCGGCATTGCAGGACGTGGACGTGGTCTTCCACACCGCTTCTTACCATGCACCGCATGTCGGCCTAGTGTCTGACAGCGAATTCTAGCGGGTAAATGTGGCGGGTGTGCAGCAGTTGCTGGAAGCTGCGCAACAGGCGGGCGTGAAGCAGGTGGTCTATACCAGTACCACCGCGCTATATGGCGATGCTGTCGCCGAGCAGGGTTGCACGTGGATCGACGAATCCGTGATGCCGCAGCCCAAGACTGTGTACCACCGCACCAAGCTGGAAGCCGAGCAGGTCCTGGCGGAGTGGTCCGGTGCGGGGCTGACACTTAGCGTCATCCGCATGTCGCGCTGTTTCCCGCAGCCTGCGGATCAGATGTCGGTGCTGCGCCTGCATCGCGGTATTGATGTCCGCGATGTTGCTGATGCGCATGTGGCGGCGTTGGCTTTGCCGGCTGGTTCTTTCAATCGTTTCGTTGTCAGCGGCTCGACGCCGTTCCAGCGCGAAGACCTTGAGCAGTTGGGGCGTGATGCCGTTGAAGTGCTACGTCTGCGCTGCCCGGAGTTGGTTACCGAGCATGCGCGGCGTGGTTGGCCACTGCCTTCGGTCATTGATCGGGTTTACAACAATGCCGCTATGCGGCGAGCGCTGGGTTGGGAGCCTGCGTTTGGTTTCAACGAAGTTTTGGCGCAGGTGGATCGGCGTAGTTTGGAGGTGTTGCCTTATACGCGCGGTTTCGTTGATAGGACTGTGGATTGATTCGGTCGCATTGGTAGTTCGGTAGGTGGTGCTTGCTTCGCGGCTTACGCCGCTCCCACAACAGAAGGAGCCTGTGGCTACGTCTGTTGATGCGGGTAGCTGGCGATGTTGGTCGGCGCGCGTTGATGCGGATGCGCAGGCAGGGCACCTTCTTCAGCGCCCTGCGTGTTTGCCTTCGCTGTCTTTCCCGGCTGCGCGACTCTTTGCGAATTCCGGGAAGGTCGCTTCCAGGCTGTCCTTGTCCGGCAGGATGTAGAACAGGCCGCCGCGCTCGAATGTCGGGCTGACGATCTGCTCGTAGAAGTCCGGCGCGATGTTGATGCAGCCATGGGTGACGCGATTGTCGTCCGGCGTTGGCGATGCGAGGCGCTCTGCACGTCGCTCGGCGGGCACGCCGGTAGCGGTGGGATGGATGGAGACTGCGGAATCGTAGTCCACCCACAGCACGCGGCCCGCATCGAGCGAGGGGCCGAAGCCGCCGATGAAACGACCCGCAGGTGTGGTGCGGTCGCGCCCCGGAATCTCGCGCAGCGCGAGGCCGGCAACGCCCGGGGCTACGTGATCGCCGGTTGCCGAGCCAAACAGTCCGGGCGTGGCGCCACGCAGTCGGCCGTCGCCACTGAACACCAGGATCTGTGCAGCGGCCTTGTCCATGATCGCGAAGGGATAGCCCTGGTTGTCCTTGCTTGCGACAACCCAGCCGGCGAGTTCAATCACCGTGTCGGACACCTTCTGGTCCGGCGGAAGCTGATCGACGGCAGTTGCCGTTTGCTGCACGGTCGCATCCTTGGCGCTGGCCGCGTCGATGCTGGCGAACGCCAGCACGCCAAGGGCAGCGAGGATTGCCGGGTATGTGTACGTACGGATGGGACGGTTCCTTGCAATGAAGACTGATCGAGGGGAGGAAACCAGTGGCCGGTAAAGGCCACCGGATCCTGAATTCAGGTATTCATCGTGAGTCGAACGGAGCGATCAGCCGCGCGGTGTGCGGCGTGGTGCCCTTTCGAGTTGCTGGACGCGACCTTCAATTTGATCCAGTCGTTGGTTGGCCTGCTGTGCGGACTGATTGGCGGACTCGGCGCTCTGTGCCGCGCCCTGTACCCTCGTGTCGAGTTGGTCGAGGCGTGAGTTGATCCCTGCAAACTCTTCTTTATAGGTTGCACAGGATGCCAGGCTCATGACGACGACTGCCACGCCGAGCGTACGCGCCATCACCATTTTTTGTTTGGTCATGAACATTCCACTTCCTCCTTCGCTTGGGGGATCTCGAATATAGCTACGTTTCTGCAGAGCAGCGTGATGCGCTTTCAGCTGAGGTTTGCACAGATAAATGAACTGTGAAGGTGTTTGAATGAGCACCGCTGTGACTTGAATTCAGCAAGCTCAATGAACACCGTTGAATTTGATGGACCAACGCGTGGCGTGCGCAGTCATCTATGCAGATGCGAGGTGAAAATACGCGGGTGAACAGGCGTTCTCTTCTGCGGTGATGGTCATGCAATGGGGTCTTCGAATTGCCAATTCATCGGTATGAATTGGCATCGTGGTCGGCTACAAGAAGTGCACGAAGTCGGTGTGAGCTCTGCATGCAACATGCAACATGCAGCTGCTGCGTCGCGCGGTGTGGTGGCTTTATGCCACGAGCTGTCTATCGGAACGTTCGGCGCGATGATCACGTTCTGCGCGTTTGTTGATCAGTTCGTTCGCTGCCAGCTGGCATCGTTGGATGCATGCACCGTGCAGGCGTTTGTGTTTGGTGGCTTCGCGGCTTACGCCGCTCCCACAACTTCCACAATCAACGCGACCGCTGCAGCGTCTACAGCATTGTGTTGGCTACTTCAGCTGCGAGGGTGATGTGCCGTACTGGCGCTTGAACGCGGCGCTGAAGCTGCTGGTGTGTGCGTAGCCAGCTATGGTGGCGGCCACATCCACGGGAACGCGCTGCCGCAGCAGTGCCTGGCGGGCGCGTTCCAGCCGTAGCTCGCGCTGGTAGTTGGCGATGCTTTGGCCATGGCAATGCTGGAAGCCACGTTGCAGGTCAACTGCATTGGTGCCGAGCTGGCGCGCCATCTGCGCGATGCTCAGTGTGTCAGCCTCTCCACTTTGCAACCACTGCTGCAGGCGGGTGACACAGCGCTGCAGGTGTGAGCTCAAAGGTTTCTCGCTGCCCTCGCTGGCCAGTGTCTGCAGCACGTCCGCCGCCAGTTCCAGGGCAAAGCTTTCCTGCTGCAGGCGGCGCAGCAATGGCAACGAACCGGCCTTGTTCTCCAGCAGTTGCGCTGCACGCTGCAGCAACGGCGCCGGTGGTCGCCATGCATGGTTATCGGCGTGACCATGGCAAACGCGGGCCAGTCGGGCGCTGCCACGGGAATCGGCCTGCAACTGCCGCTGCAACCAGTCATCGCTGAGGTGCAGGCTGACCTTGCCTTCCTGTCGCCCGGCCTGCCAATGGCGTTGGAAGCTGTCTTCCTCACGCAGGTAGACCAGCATGGTCGGCATGCGTCGATGGTTGCCCTCCAGCCGCAAGCGGTGCCTGCCGATGGCAACGTCGGCCTCGCCATCCACCAGAAAACCGGCAGTGATGCCCGGTGCCAGACGGTTGTGGCTGCAGCCGCCCACCATGTCGCGGCTGCGGCTCAGGTAGAGCGACACGCCATCGTCCAGCGCGTGTACCTGCTGCCAGCCGGCCAGCACCGGCGTGGCGTCGGCCATGCCGGCATTGAAATCAACCTGCCCGCCCAGCGCGTGGGCTGCGGTCATTAGTTCGGCGCAGGTGAAAACCTGCATGCAGGGCATCCCGGAATGTGGTCCTGCCTAGATTTTCCTTCGCTGCGCCTAAACTTTCAATGGTATTGATAACTATTCTTATTTGAGGAGTCGCGTATGGGCGGCCCTTCCCCGTATTCAGTGAAGGCAAGTGGCAATGGGTTTGACGATCAAGCAGGCGGCCGTGGTCCGCGCCGTCTTCCACGATGCGGTCAGCGCGGACGAGATCCGCCACTGGCTGCAGCGCGTGGAAGCGTTGATCGTGGCGGCCACGCCGTTCTACTTCATCGCCAGCACCGTGCCCGGTGCCAGCTTCAGTGACGATTACCGCGCCATCCAGGCGCTCTGGTACAAGCAGCACAAACCCGCCTTCCGCGTTTACTGCAAGGGGCTGGTGCGCATTGCCAGCAGCGCTGCCGAGCAGCAGCGGCTGGATACGCCGGCCCTGCATGCGGCCTGGGGCGTGCCCTATTACGTCACCACCGATGCTGCCGACGGCATGCGCTGGGTCGGCCAGCAGCTGGAGCAGGCCGATGCGCACTGAGCGCGCTGCCGCCTCCGGTTTCGGTCTGGGCGTGATCGTGGTGCTGTACATGGCCCACGCGCTGCCGCTGTATTTCTACAACGTGGCGGTGCCGGCCATCCTGCGCAGCCAGGGCGTGGACCTGCGCTGGATCGGCATGTTGTCGCTGCTGTACCTGCCGTGGGCGTTCAAGTTCCTGTGGGCGCCGCTGGTGGACCGCTGGCACCTGCCGGCCCTGGGTCGCCGCCGCAGTTGGTTGTGGCTTACCCAGTTGTTGTTGCTGGTCGGCATCCTGGTGTTGGCCTTCACCGGCCTGGACCACGGCCTGACCGTGTTCGTGCTGGTCGGCATGTGGATCTCCACCATCGCCGCCACCCAGGACATCGCCATCGATGGCTACACGGTGGAAGCACTGGCACCGGACGAGCACCGCCTCGGCAGCATGGCGCAGAGCGTGGGCGTGGCGCTGGGCAGCATGGTCGGCGGTGCAGGCGTGCTGTGGCTGTACGAAACCCGCGGCTGGAACGTGGCCCTGCTGAGTCTGGCGGCGATGAGTGCCTTGACCCTGTTCGCCGTGCAGCAGATCAACGAGGTGCCACGGCCGGCGGCCAGCCAGCGGCCGAGCGTGCTGCGTGCGCTGCGCCGGCCCGAGCTGCGCTGGGCGCTGCTGCTGATCGTCCTGTATCGCATGGTGGAAGCACCGGCGATGGCGATGGTCAATCCGCTGCTGGTCGACCAGAAGTGGAGCCTGACCGAGATCGGCCTGCTGATCTCGGTGGGCGGTGCCGGCGTTGGCATGTTGGCTGCGGTGGGCGCGGCCTGGCTGCTCAAGCAGCGCAGCGCCGAACAGCTGCTGATGCACGCCGGTTCGTGGCGCACGCTGCTGTATGTGCTGCTGGCCGCCCTGCTGTACAGCGGTGTGCTTGCCTCCTCGCAGTTTGGGCTGGGCGCGCTGGTGATCGCCCTGCTGGCCCTGCGCTATGTCGCCATGACCAGCCTGTATGCCTTGTTCATGCGGATCAGCTCGCGCGAGCAGGCCGGTACCGACTTCACCCTGCTGGTGTGCTTCGAACTGCTGATCTATTTCATCGGCGGTGCCTTGTCCGGCTTCCTCGCCAAGGGCCTGGGTTACCCCGCTTATTACGTGGCGCTGGCGATCGTCTCCGCGCTTGGGTTGCTGCTGTGCCGGCCGCTGCTGCGCCGCTTCGCGCCCTCTCCTTCTTCTCCCTGATACGTTCCGAGGACACCATGCGGCATACCGCAGCAACGCTTCCGCTCGCCCTGCTGAGCTTGGCCATCAGCGGCCAGCTGGCAGCACAGGCCAACACCACCAGCGGCACCCGCCAGCTGGATGCCGTCAGCGTCACCGCCGTGCGCGGCGCACGCAGCGTGGCCGAGATCGCCGGCACCGTGTACGCCATCGAGCGCGAGCAGATCACCCAGCAGACCGCTGCCGGCCGCAGCACTGCCGACATACTTGGCCAGCTGGTGCCGTCACTGGCACCGGCCAGTGGCACCACCAGCAACTACGGCATGACCATGCGTGGCCGCAGCGTGCAGGTGATGATCGATGGCGTGCCGCTGACTGGCGCACGCGATGGCTCACGCCAGCTCAACAGCATTTCGCCAACTATGATCGAGCGCATCGAGGTGATCTCCGGTGCCACCGCGCTATACGGCGCCGGTGCCAGCGGCGGCATCATCAACATCATCACCCTGCAGCCGGGCGATGCACCGGTGCAACTGGCCAGCCAGCTCGGCCTGCGCATGCCCTCGGATGTATCCAGCGACAACCTTGCCTGGAACGCTGCGCAGACCATGACCGTGCGTGGTGAAACTTTCAGCGGTGCCTTTGGCATCGCCTATGGCCGCCAGGGCGCATCGCTGGATGCGCATGGCCGCCGCATCGGCCCGGAGATTGCCCAGACCGACCGCCAGGACACCGAGACCAAGGAACTCAACGCACGCCTGGAGTGGGCGCTTGCGCCGGCACAGCAGCTCAGCGTGGGCCTGCGTTGGTATGACGACCAGCAGGACAGCGACTACGGCCCGGATTACGGCCCGCGCCTGGCGGTGCTGTTCAACCCCGCTTTCCAGCCCAGCCACAACGCCGTCGATGGCCTGCAGTTGAACGCCCAGCCGCGCACCCACCATCAGGGCGTCAATACGCAGTACCGCAACCGCGATGTGTTCGGCGGCCAGGAGCTGAGCGTGGAAGCCTATTACCGCAATGAGCAGGGCCGCTGGTTCCCGTCGGTGTCGACACTGGTGCATCCGGCGCTGCCCGGTGGCTATACCTATGTGGCCATGCAGTCCAATACCGACATCGACGTCTGGGGCCTGCGCAGCGCCCTGCACAAGGGTTTTGATATCGGCGGACGCAACCTGCAGCTGTCCTACGGCGTTGACCATGAGCGCGAAGAGGACAGCCAGCGTGGGCAGATGTACGACATCAACACCTTCATCGCCAGCAATGGCTTGAAGTACACGCCGACTGCCCAGTACGCGATGGGCCCGGATGTACGGGTTGATACCACCGGCCTGTTCCTGCAGGCCGATCACGCGCTGAGCGAGCGCTTCAGCGTGCAGGCCGGCGTGCGTCATCAGATCCTGCGCAACAAGGTGGAGGATTCGCTGCCGTATACCGAGGCGATCACTGCCGACGCGGTGGCCGGCTATCAGCCGAAGCTGCTGGCCGGTGGCCGCGTGCGCCATTCGCAGACGCTGTTCAATGCCGGCGTGGTCTACAAGTTCAGCGACGCGCAGCAGCTGTTCACCAACTTCTCGCAGGGCTTCAGCCTGCCCGATACGCAGCGCATGCTGCGCGACGTACCGGCCAACTTCGTCATCGACAGCCGCAACATCGGCCCGATCAAGGTGGACAACTACGAGCTGGGCTGGCGTTTGAACAATACGCAGCTGCAGAGTGCGGTGACGGCGTTCTATAACCGTTCGGACAAGACCGTGCAGTTCAACCGCGACTACAGCGTGTCGGTCGCCGACACCGATGAGCGCGTATATGGCGTGGAAGCCAACCTGCGCTATACGCCTACCGCGCAGCTGGAACTGGGCGCGAGCGTCGCCAGCACCCGTGGCCAATACCGTGATGCCGCCGGCCAGTGGCGCGAGCTCAATGCCTTCCGTGTCTCGCCGTTGAAGGCCGGTGTGCATGGGCAGTGGCGCTTTGCCAATGACAGCCTGCTGCGTTTGCAGGGGCAGGCCGTGGGTGGCACGGATGATGCGTGGCGTGATGCGCAGGTAGCGGCAGTCAGTCCGACGATCCGCGCGACGCCGGCGGCGAAGATCCGTGGCTATGCGGTATTCGATCTGATTGGCGAACTGCCGCTGGCGGGTGGACGTTTCAGCGTGGGTGTCTACAACCTGGCTGATCGTGAATACAAGACAGTGTATGGGCAGCAGGCGGAAGCGACCTACGGCAAGTTGTCGAGCGTGCCGGCACAGGGAAGGACGTTTGGGATTGGGTATCGGGTGGAGTATTGAGGCTGGTGCTTTCACTTGAAGCCCCTCTCCTACGGGAGAGGGGTTGGGGAGAGGGAGGCTCTAGCAGCCAGACCCGTTGCCTTAAAACCCTCACTTACCCTGCCCCCGAGCCAGCTTGCTTCGTCCCCTGCCTGCGAAGCCCAGCGGAAAATGTATAGCCTGCAGCATCGCCCGCTCTTTACCCCACCTTGATTCGTGCCGATAAGTACGCGTTCGCCTACATTTAGAAAATGTCTTCGAACGACTACTTTTAGTCGCCAGCACCCACACGATGTTGAGATCAGCTTACTAATTCCTCACACACCTGAATGTCTTCGAACGACTACATTTGCCCCACTGTAACCGATCGCATACATTTGCCCCATGAGCGTCCTCAAGACCCCTACTGATCTGGGCAATGTGATCCGCCAACGCCGCAAGGCCCTGGGCTGGGATCAGGCCCGGCTTGCCCAGGAAACCGGCGTCAGCCGGCAATGGATCATCGATATTGAGAAGGGCAAACCTCGTGCAGAGCTACAGCTGGTGCTGCGGACGCTCAATGTACTGGGTGTTGAACTTGATGCCTCTGCTCGAGACATCCCTTCGCCCGCCAAGAACGAAAAGCCGACATTGGTACTGCCGAATATTGATGACATCGTCAATAACAACCGCAGTGCACTTTCTTATACAAACATTGCCGCTAACTATCACCAGCTGAAGAGCCTGAGCCACCCACAGAACGTGGCAGATGCAGCACGCGAGCAGATCATGAAGCTGTCCCGCCCTCAAAGTGCCGCTGATGCAGCACGCGAGCAGATCATGAAGCTGACTCGTCCTCAAAGTGCTGCTGATGCAACACGCGAGCAAATCATGAAACTGACTCGCCCCCAAAGTGCCGCTGATGCAGCACGCGAGCAGATCATGAAGCTGACTCGTCCTCAAAGTGCCGCTGATGCAGCACGCGAGCAGATCATGAAGCTGACTCGTCCTCAAAGTGCCGCTGATGCTGCACACGAGCAGATCATGAAACTGACTCGTCCTCAAAGTGCCGCTGATGCTGCACGCGAGCAGATCATGAAGCTGACTCGTCCTCAAAGTGCCGCTGATGCTGCACACGAGCAGATCATGAAGCTGACTCGTCCTCAGAGCGTCACGGATTCAATTCGTGAATTGGGTGATGGAAAATCAGAGCGCAGGACGGGGGGAAAGAGAAAGCCGCCTCTCTCGACAAAAGGAAAACGATCCCCAGGGAAGGAAAAGTAATGGTGCTCAACATCCTGCTATCCGGCCGCGTCGCAGGTCAGCTTGATGTGGATGGAAATGGGGCTCCGAGGCTTACTTACAGCACCACATGGGCAGATGCTATCGGTGCCTACCCGCTATCTCTCAGCCTACCAATCACTCAACAGATATACCCTGCAGCGACCGTCTCGGCGGTGCTGTGGGGCCTCCTGCCAGACAATGAAAACCTGCTGCAACGCTGGGGATCGCGATTCCATGTTTCCCCGCGCAACCCAGTGGCGCTTCTTTCGCACGTTGGTGAAGATTGCGCTGGTGCTGTGCAGTTCGTCAGCGACGATCGTCTGGAGGACGTTTTGTCTGGTCGTGATGATCAGATCGAGGTCTTGGACAATGAAGAGTTGGCCACCCGCCTACAGCGCTTGCGTCAGGACAATGGCATGGCGCGCACCGTAGATGATGTCGGGCAGTTCAGTTTGGCTGGTGCGCAATCGAAAGTTGCTCTACTGCGACTGGACGATGGCAGCTGGGCCATCCCTGCCGGACGCATTCCCACCACCCACATCCTGAAACCACCAGGCGGCGACTACGAGGGTTTTGTCGAGAACGAAATGTTTTGCCTGCGTCTGGCGCGCGCGATAGGGCTTCCAGCGGCGGAAGTCGAGAAGATAAGCATTGGTACGGAAACTGCCATCTGCGTTCATCGCTACGACCGTGTTCAAATACAGGGCGACCTGCACCGCGTGCATCAGGAGGATTTTTGCCAGGCGTTAGGGGTCATGCCGCAAATCAAGTACCAGAGCCAGGGCGGCCCCGGGCCAGCTCAGCTGGCCAAGATGCTATGGGACCACTCTTCGCAACCCCACACCGACGTGGGAACACTGTTTCAGGCGCTGGCCTTCAACTACCTGATCGGCGGCACAGATGCGCACGCAAAGAATTACTCCCTGTTGTTCGGCGCAGGCGGCAATGTGCGACTTGCCCCGCTATACGACATCTCCAGCGCGCTGCCCTACCCGCATCTGCAGCAGCGCAAGATCAAGATGGCGATGAAAATCGGCAGTCACTACCGCTGGTGGGACATCCGTCCGGAAGACTGGCAGGCCACCGCAACAGCCATGCGATTGGACCCTGCGTCGGCACTACAAACGTTGGCTGTGATGTGCCTTGCGTTGCCGGACGCCGCACAACAGGTGCAGCAAGGAATGCAGGCCGAGGGCATCGCACACCCCGTGCTTGATCTTCTGGTCCAGGAAATACGCCTTTCCTGCAATCGCTGCATCAGCAAACTCGAAGCCGCATAGCATCCTTGGGGCAATGAGCCAGCGCCCCTGCGGGCGCTGCCACCTTTCCACCAGCGCGATTCAACGCCGCGCCGCCAAAATCCGCGTCAACAGATCTGCCGTCCCCGCAATCCGCCGCAGATGCGGATAGCGCAGTCCTTCGCGGTAGTCGACACGCACGGTGCGGAAGCTGTCCGCCTGGCGCACGATCAACTCGATCGGTGTGCTGTTCTGCCTTCCGTCCGTCACTGCCTGCTTCAACCGGCCACCGCTGTACGCCAGGCCATTCACCGCAACCACCGTCACGTCCTTGGCCAAGCCTGCCTTGAAGGCCGGGCTGTCCCAGCCAACGGCCTGCAGCACGCCATCGCTGCCAACCTTCAGGCCCAGGGAATACTGCAGGTCGGTCACGCCATCGGCCTCGCCGTCGGCAATCACCAGGTTCGGCTGATCGTCGTAGTACAGCTCCCAACCCGCAGCTGCCAAGCCATCCGGCGCCTTGCCATCATGTGCGTCCAGGCGGCTGCCGATGAAGGCGTCCCAGTTGCCGGGTTGCACCGCCTCCAGCCCCTGCATCACGTCGGCGCGGTCGTACAGGCGGATCTCGCCCTGCTTGCCGCCCTGGTGGAAACGCTTGGCGAAATCGTCCAGCGTCACCTTGCCCTTCGACAGGCTGCGCAGGCGCGCGTCCACGCCCAGCCACAGCAGCGTGCTCTCGTTGTAGAACTCGAACGCACGCTGCCAGTCGGCCCAGGCCTGCGGCTTGGAATTGAAGTCGAGGATGCCCTGATGCACGGTGTCGTGCAGGTCGCGCCACTGCCGGCCCGGCTGGGTTGCGTAGTTGGCCTGCAGCTGGGCCAGCATCGCCATCGCGTAGTCCGGCTTCCACAGCCCGGAGCGGGCTGCCAGTACCACCGCCCAGTACTGGGTCTGGCCTTCGTACATCCACAACTCGTCGTTGTGCATCGGCGCGTTGTAATGCGGCACCCAGGTTGGGCGCGGGCGCCAGGCCTTGCCTACCCATGCGTGCGCGTACTCGTGCGGCAGCAGGTCGTTGTCGAGGAAGGGTCGCTCGCCACGCAGGTAGCCGTCGTGCATGCCGTTCTCGCTGCTCTGCGCATGCTCGAGGCCGATGCCGCTGAACACGTCGGATACCGCCAGCAGGAAGTTATAGCGCGTATACGGGCGCGAACCGAATACCGCGTCAGCCTCGCGCACCAGCGCGCGGTGTGCGTCCAGCACCTTGGCATCGGCCTGCAGGCCCTGCGGGTTTTCGCCGACCACGTCCAGCCACACCGGTTGCTTCGACGCATCATCCAGTGCGAAGCGCTTGAAGTACTGGCCGGCGAATACCGGTGAGTCGATCAAGGTCATCAGCGACACCGGTGCGTACTGCTCGTTGCCGCCGCTGCGCTGTGCAACGTCCAGCGCGGTGCCACTCTGCCAACCGTCGGGCAGGCGCAGGCTGGGCTTTACCTGGATCCCGCGTGCGTCATAGCCGGCCGGGTACAACAGCACGCGATGCCATTGCAGGTCGAGCATGTTCGGTGTCATCGCCACCCGGCCCTGGTCGCTGGCGGTTGGCGAGAGGTACTGGAATTCGATATCCAGCACGCTGACACCTTCGGGCACCTGCAGCTTGAAGGCGTACATGTCGCCGGAGTCGCGCGTCCACTGCAGCACCTGGCCGTTGCCGCGGATGACCAGCCCGGCCATCTGGTTGATCGGACCGGTTGGCGCGTGATTACCGGGGATCCACTGCGGGTACCACAGGGTCAGCGCGCCGGCCGATACCGGGATGCGTTGATGCACCCGCTGGATGCGGCGCTGGATATCGCTGGCATCCACCTCCAGCTCGATGACGCCCGGATAGCTTGCCTGTACCTGCATCGCCGCCGCCCGTGCATCCAGCGGCTGCGCCTGCGCACATGCCAGCGGGGCAAGGCCCAGCACCATCGCCACCAACCACTTACGTCCCTGCATCACGCCCCGCCCCTTGCCTGAAGTCACTGCATCCTAGCCCGCCCGGCTTCAAACACGCACCCGTCGCCATACCAGGCAGCGGTTGTTGGCCGGCATCGCCACGTCGTCGCGCAGCTCCAGCTGTTGCGCGCGAGCCAAGGCATCAACCGACTCGAAGTCGCGGATGCCCGAGCGCGGATCACGCGCCTTCAGCCAGCCATCGAAGTTGCGGTTGCTGTCGCTGGTGAAGGCACCGTTGTAATTGAACGGCCCGTAGGCGATGAACAACCCATCTGGCGCCATCAGCGACGGCAGCCCGGCGAACAGCGCCTGTACTTCTTCCCAGCCCATGATGTGCAGGGTGTTGGCACTGAACACCGCATCGAAGCCGGCAACGCCGTCATGCACCGGCAGCGGCGGCAAGGGCTGCAGGCCTTCGCCAATCACGGCCTGAAGTTCCAGCGGCGCGGGCGTGTTGGGCAGCACCGCCTCGTCCAGCCACTGGTGTATCCCGGGCAGGTAGTCGCGGTGATCACTGGCCTGCCAGCGCAGCCAGGGCATCGCGCCGGCGAAGTGCACGGCATGCTGGCCGGTGCCGCTGCCGATCTCCAATACAGCGCGGGCCTGGCCCAGGTGCTGTTGCAGCACCTGCAGGATGGGCGCGCTGTTGCGCTCGCAGGATTCGGAGTAGGGCTTGCTGGTCATCGTTTTGGGGCCTTGGGGATGCGTGGCAGATTGTGCCGCAGTGGCTGTTTACCGCCATGCATGACCATGGTCACTTGTGTGTGAACCCCTGCCGCGCCGAGATTCCAAGGTCCTGTGCGGTGCAAGGCATCGCTGGCCCTGGAGTTCTACCGCTCATGCAACGCCGTCAGTTTCTTTCGCTTTCCGGCCTCGGCCTCGCCGGGTTCATGCTGCCCAATGCCCAGCTGATCGCGGCCGAGGAGTTGCTGGCACCGGCCGATGTGGCCAAGAAGAAACTGCTGGCCGACACCGTGCTGGCGCTGGCCAAGCAGGGCGGTGCCAGTTACTGCGACGTGCGCATCGGCCGCTACCTCAACCAGGCCATCGTCACCCGCGAAGACAAGGTGCAGAACGTCACCAACAGCGAGTCGGCCGGGGTCGGCATCCGCGTGATCGTCAACGGCGCCTGGGGCTTTGCCGCCAGCAACCAGTCCACCCCGCAGGGCGTGGCCGCCGCCGTGGCGCAGGCGATTGCCATTGCCAGGGCCAACGCGAAGATCCAGACCAAGCCGGTGCAGCTGGCACCCACGCCGGGCGTGGGCGAGGTGCAATGGAAGACGCCGATCCGCCAGAACGCGATGGCGGTACCGGTCAAGGACAAGGTCGAGCTGCTGCTGTCGATCAATGCGGCGGCGATCAATGCCGGTGCCAACTTCATCAATTCGCAGCTGTTCCTGGTCAACGAGCAGAAGTACTTCGCCTCCAGCGACGGCTCCTGGATCGACCAGGACGTGCACCGCATCTGGCTGCCGTTCACCGCCACCGCCGTCGACAAGGCCAGCGGCAAGTTCCGCACCCGCGCCGGACTGTCGGCGCCTGCCGGCATGGGTTGGGAATTCCTGGACGGCAACGCCGCCGACAAGCATCAGCTGCCTGGTGGCGTGATCGGCTACGGCCATACCTACGACCCGGTTGAAGACGCCATCGCCGCGGCCAGGCAGGCACGCGCCAAGCTCACCGCCCCGTCGGTGAAGCCGGGCAAATACGACCTGGTGCTGGACCCGTCCAACCTGTTCCTGACCATCCACGAAAACGTCGGCCACCCGCTGGAGCTGGACCGCGTGCTTGGCTACGAAGCCAACTACGCCGGCACCAGCTTCGCCACGCTGGACAAGCGCGATGCCGGTTTCCGCTGGGGCAGCGACATCGTCAACTTCACCGCCGACAAGACCGCGCCTTACAGCCTCGGTGCGGTGGGCTACGACGATGAAGGCGTGAAGACGCGCAAGTGGGACCTGGTCAAGGACGGCATCCTGGTCAATTACCAGGCCACCCGCGACGAGGTGCATATCCTCGGCGAGAACGCCTCGCACGGCTGCAGCTATGCCGATTCGTGGAAGAGCGTGCAGTTCCAGCGCATGGCCAACGTGTCACTGGCGCCGGGCAAGACGCCGCTCACCCCGGCGCAGATGGTCAAGGACGTGGAGAACGGCATCTATATCCACGGTCGTGGTTCGTACTCCATCGACCAGCAGCGCTACAACGCGCAGTTTGGTGGTCAGCTCTGCTACCAGATCAAGAATGGCGAGATTGCCGGCATGGTCGAGGATGCGGCCTACCAGATCCGCACGCCGGAGTTCTGGAATGCCTGCAGCGCGATCTGCGATGAGCGTGACTTCCGCATGGGCGGCTCGTTCTTTGACGGCAAGGGCCAGCCTGGACAGGTGTCGGCGGTGTCGCATGGTTCGGCGACGACGCGCTTTGATGGGGTGAACATCATCAATACGGCGCGGTCGTTGGGGTAAGGCATAGAGCTGCCCTCACCCCAACCCCTCTCCCGCAAGCGGGAGAGGGGCTATCAGATCGCAAACTTGGGTGGCATACAAAGCCCCTCTCCCATCGGGAGAGGGGTTGGGGTGAGGGTACGGGCGAAGCCGCGCTACAGTGGGTTGCCAGCAATAGCGATGGGGTACCGGCGAATGCTCAAGCACGACGCAACCCGTTTGTCGTCTTTGATCCCAGCCACCGGGCTTCGTCCCTACCCTCATCCGCCCCTTCGGTTCACCTTCTCCCGAAGGGAGAAGGTGAACCGCCTCACCGCGTCGTGTATCCACCATTGACCAGAATCGTCTGCCCGGTCATCCACCAGCCCTCGGATACCAGGAAGCGCACCCACGGCACGATGTCTTCGATGTCGGTCAGCCCGGTCCTGGAGAACGGCGACAGCGCCGCTGCAGTCTTGTGGTACGCGACCGCATCGGCACCTTCGGCAGGATAGAAGAACGGGGTATCCATCGGCCCCGGGCCAATCGCCGTCACCGATATCCCGCGTTCGCCAAATTCCTTCGCCGCCGCACGGGTGTAATGCTCCACCGGCGCCTTGGTGCCGGCATAGCTGGAATAGAACGGGGTGAATGCACCCAGCAAGGACGTCACCAGCGTGCATGCCTTTCCGTTGTCGGCGAGGTTGCGGCCGGCTTCCTTGAGGAAGAAGAACGCGGTCTTGTTGTTCACCGCATCCATGCCGTCGAACTCGGCCTCGCTGATCTGTGTCATCTGCTTCTTCAGCACCTTGCCGACCGTGTTGATGGCGATATCGATGCGGCCCATGGCCTGCTTCGCGTCATCGAACAACTGCTCCATCGCCGCAGCCGAGGTCAGGTCGGCCTGGAACAGGTGCGCATTGGCGCCGGCCGCACGCACCGCCTCGGCCGTGGCCTCGGCTTCGGCGCGCGCAGCCTCGCTGTTGTAGTGGATGGCCACGCTGCTGGCCCCCTGCTTGGCGAAGTCGCGGGCCAACAAGCCCCCCAGGTTCTTGCCGCCGCCGGCAATGAGGACAGTCTTGCCGTGGATGCGATGGTCGGTCATTGCGAACTCCTGTGGCTTGGGGAATGCCAACAGAGCCTATCGACTTGGATTTGCGGATAAAGACGGTCATTCTGACTTCACTTGTCGGCCTATCCGTACAATCGCCATGGATCGTATCGAGCTGTATCGCGTTTTTGTGCGGGTAGTGGACTGCGCTGGCTTCACCCGCGCGGCCGATCAGCTCAAGCTGCCGCGCTCCACCGTGTCGGAGGCGGTGCGCACGCTGGAACAACGCTTGGGCACCCGCCTGCTCCATCGCACCACCCGCCAAGTCACGCCAACCCAGGATGGGCTGCTGTTCCATGCGCGCTGCCAGCAGCTGATCGCCGATGCGGACGAGGCCGAGCAGTTGTTCCGGCAATCGCCACAGCGTTTGAGCGGGCGGCTCAAGGTCGATGTGCCCGGCCGCATCGGCCGCCTGATCATCGCCCCTGCTTTGCCCGGCTTCCTGCAGGCGCACCCGCAGATCGATGTCGAGCTGGGCATGACCGACCGCAGCATCGATCTGGTCGAAGATGGCGTGGATTGCGCGCTGCGGGTTGGGCCGCTGCAGGACTCGCGCCTGGTCGCACGCGGCATTGGCCAATTGCCGCTGATCAATGTAGCCAGCCCCGCCTATGTGGAGCGGCACGGCATGCCCATGCATCCCTCGCAGCTCGGCATGCATTGGGGTGTGCTTTACGCATCGCCCGGCAATGGCCGGGTCGAGGCCTGGGAATGGCGCGAGAATGGCATTCTTCGCAGCCAGCCCTTGGCGGGGCGGGTCACCGTCAACAGTGCCGAGGCCTATATCGCCTGCTGTATCGCCGGCTTGGGGATGATCCAGATTCCCGCGTACGACGTGCATGCCGAGCTGGCGGCTGGCAGCCTGCTGGAAGTGATGCCCGGGCATCGCGCCGATCCCATGCCGATGCACCTGCTGTTCCCGCATCGTCGCCATCCTTCCCAACGGCTGCGGGTGTTCGTGGACTGGTTGCAGCAGGTGCTGCTGGAAGTGGTTGGGTGATTGGATGCTTTGCCTGCTTGCCGGCAGGCAAAGCAAAAGCGCAACCCCTCCCCAACCCTCCCCTTCGCTGCGCGAAAGGGAGGGAGCGGTCCGTGCAATCGCGGAACTGCTTACGACCTTTGCTTGTGCCCCCTCCCTTTCGCGCAGCGAAGGGGAGGGTTGGGGAGGGGTGAGCTCCTCGCAGAAATCCCAAATAAATCGCCAGTCCATGCCTAAAGTCACTACCGCTGCAAACACCTGCCCGCAAGAATCGAATGGTTCGCAGACCACCGCGAAGCCATCGTCGTTTGTTGCCGTAGCGCCCGCCTTGCGGGCCTTGCCCCGTGGAGAGCAGCCTTGCAGAGACGTGACTTCCTTGCCCTGACCGGGCTTACCGCTGGCGGCCTGATGGTGCCGTCCTTCTTCGGCAAGGCCATCGCCGCCGAACAACTGCTGACCGCGCTAGACCCGGCCCTGAAGAAGCGCCTGGCCGACGACGCGCTGAATGCGGCCAAGGCCGCCGGCGCCACCTATTGCGACGTGCGCATCGGCCGCTACCTGCGTCAGTTCGTGATCACCCGCGAGGACAAGGTCCAGAACGTGGTGAACACCGAGTCCACCGGCACCGGCATCCGCGTCATCGTCAACGGCGCCTGGGGCTTTGCCGCCACCAACGACCTGAGCCCGGCCGGCGTGGTCAAGGCCGCGCAGCAGGCGGCTGCCATCGCCAAGGCCAATGCCAAGGTGCAGACCGCGCCGGTGCAGTTCGCCAAGGCGCCCGGCTACGGTGAGGTCAGCTGGCGCACGCCGATCAGGAAGAACGCGATGGAAGTGCCGATCAAGGACAAGGCCGACCTGCTGCTGGGCGTGAACGCCGCAGCCATCGGCGCCGGCGCCAGCTTCGTCAACTCCATGCTGTTCCTGGTCAACGAGCAGAAGTACTTCGCCTCCACCGATGGTTCCTACATCGACCAGGACGTGCACCGCATCTGGGCGCCGATGACGGTCACCGCCATCGACAAGGCCAGCGGCAAGTTCCGCACCCGCGACGGCCTGTCCTCGCCGATGGGCCTGGGCTTCGAATACCTGGATGGCGAGGCCTCGGGCAAGACCGTGCTGCCGAACGGCGTCATCGTCTACGGCCAGTCCTACGACATGCGCGAAGACGCCATTGCCGCCGCCAAGCAGGCGCAGGAAAAGCTCAAGGCGCCGTCGGTCAAGCCGGGCAAGTACGACCTGGTGCTGGACCCCTCGCACACCTGGCTGACCATCCACGAGGCTGTTGGCCATCCGCTGGAACTGGACCGCGTGCTCGGCTACGAAGCCAACTACGCCGGTACCAGCTTCGCCACCCTGGACAAGCGCGAGCAGCACTTCCAGTACGGCAGCGACAAGGTCAACATCTTCGCCGACAAGACCCAGCCCGGCTCGCTGGGCGCGGTGGCCTACGACGACGAAGGCGTCAAGACCAAGCGCTGGCCGCTGATCACCGACGGCAAGCTGGTCGACTACCAGACCATCCGTGACCAGGCACATATCCTGGGCAAGACCGAGTCGGACGGCTGCTGCTATGCCGACTCCTGGTCCAGCGTGCAGTTCCAGCGCATGGCCAATGTGTCGCTGGCGCCGGGCAAGACCCCGTTGTCGGTGGCCGACATGATCAAGAACGTCGAGAACGGCATCTACATCATCGGTGACGGTTCGTTCTCCATCGACCAGCAGCGCTACAACGCGCAGTTCGGTGGCCAGCTGTTCTACGAGATCAAGAACGGCCAGATCACCCGCATGCTGGAAGACGTGGCCTACCAGATCCGCACCCCGGAGTTCTGGAACGCCTGCAGTGCCGTGGCCGACGAACGCGACTACCGCCTGGGCGGCTCGTTCTTCGACGGCAAGGGCCAGCCTGGCCAGGTCTCGGCCGTGTCGCACGGCTCGTCCACCGCCCGTTTCGACGGCATCAACGTCATCAATACCGCGCGCAGCCTCGGCTGATCGTCAAGGAGCTTCTGAACCATGAGCATCTTCACCGAACAGGAAGCCAAGGCCATCCTGGACAAGGTCATCGCGCTGTCCAAGGCCGATGAATGCACCGCCACGCTGGCCGGCTCGGTCAGCGGCAACATCCGTTTCGCGCTGAACAACGTCTCCACCAGCGGCATCGTCAGCAACGCCGAACTGGCCGTGCAGGTGGCCTTTGGCAAGCGCGTGGGCACGGCCTCGATCAACGAGTTCGACGACGCCTCACTGGAGCGCGTGGTCCGGCGCGCCGAGGACCTGGCCAAGCTGGCACCGGAGAACCCGGAGTTCATGCCGGCCATCGGCAAGCAGGACTATAAGCCCAGCCCCACCTTCAGCGCCTCCACCGCCGCGATCGACCCGGATTTCCGCGCCAAGGTCGCGGCCGATTCGATCGCCCCCTGCCGCGGACACGGCCTGATCGCCGCCGGCTTCCTGGAAGACGGCAATGGCTTTGTCGCCATCGCCAACAGCAACGGCAACTTCGGCTACCAGAAGTCGACCAGCTTCGATTACACCTGCACGGTGCGCACCGAAGACGGCCGTGGTTCGGGCTGGGTGGGTCGCAACCTGAAGGACGCGTCCGACTTCAAGGCCGACCAGGACATCGAGATCGCCAAGCGCAAGGCCACCGAATCGGCCGAAGCCAAGGCCCTGGAGCCGGGCAAGTACACGGTGATCCTGGAGCCGGCTGCTGCTGCAGGCCTGATCAGCTTCATGATGAATTTCTTCGACGCCCGCTCGGCCGATGAAGGCCGCAGCTTCCTGTCCAAGAAGGGCGGTGGCAACAAGCTGGGCGAACAGGTCTACGACCCCAAGGTGAACCTGTACGCCGACCCGTGGCACCCGGAAGCCCCGGTACTGCCGTGGGATGGCGAGGGCATGGCACGCGAGCGCATGGCCATCATCGAGAACGGCAAGGTCGCCAACCTGGACTACTCCCGCTACTGGGCTCAGAAGCAGGGCAAGACCGCCAGCGCCAATGCCGGCAACCTGCTGATGAGCGGCGGCACCAAGTCGATTGCCGAGCTGGTGCGTGGCACCGAGAAGGGCATCCTGGTCACCCGCACCTGGTACATCCGCATGGTCGACCCGCAGACCGTGCTGCTGACCGGCCTGACCCGCGACGGCACGTTCTACATCGAGAACGGCCAGATCAAGCACCCGGTGAAGAATTTCCGCTTCAACGAATCGCCGGTGATCATGCTCAACAACATCGATGAACTGGGCAAGCCGGTGCGTGTGGCCGGTGATGAGTCCAGCTTCGTGATGATGATCCCGCCGATGAAGCTGCGTGACTTTACCTTCACGTCGTTGTCGGATGCGGTGTAAGGGCTCTGCTCTTGGCTTTGGTTTTCGCTTTGGTTTTCGCTTTGGCCTTGGCTTTTAACTTCGGCTTTTAACTTCGGCTTTTAACTTCGGCTTTTAGCTTTGGCTTTTAGCTTTGGCTTCTAGCTTTGGCTTCTAGCTTCGGCTTTTGCCTTTTGCATTTGAAGTTGCAGTTGCAGTTGCTTCATCCCTTCTCCCGCCTGCGGGAGAAGGTGCCCCGAAGGGGCGGATGAGGGGAAGCTTTTAAAGCTCTTGCTTCAAGGGCTTCAAAAGCGCCCTCACCCCAACCCCTCTCCCGCAAGCGGGAGAGGGGCTTTCAGCACTTTGAGATTGTGGCCCTTGTCCCCACCCCGTCTGACGCGAGCGCAATTCCTTCACCTGCTGCTGGGCGGCGCGGTGAGCGCTGCGTTGCCGGGCATCGCGCGGGCGCAGGCCAGCCGCTACGACTTCTGGTTTACCCGCCTGCGCTACGACTCCGGTGACTGGGACGTGGACGCGCGCATGCCGTCCAACCTGATCACCTCGCTGGTCGATTACACCACCCTGCGCGTGGACCCCAAGGAACACGTCGTCGCCTTGTCCGACCCGAAGATGCTGGCCGCGCCGTTCTGCTACCTGGCCGGCCACAAGCTGGTCGAGTTCAACCCGGAAGAGCGGCGCAACTTCGAGCGCTATGTGCGCAACGGCGGCTTCGTCTTCGTCGATGACTGCAACCACGACATCGACGGCCTGTTCGCCACCTCCTTCGAAGCACAGATGCGCAGCATCTTCGGCGCCAACGCAATGAAGAAGCTGCCCAACACCCACGCCATCTACAACAGCTTCTTCAAGTTCCCCGAGGGCCCACCGGCCACCGGTTTCGAACTCAATGGCTGGGGTGATGACCTGGTCCACGACTACCTCAAGGGCATCGAGATCGATGGCCGGCTGGGCGTGCTCTACAGCAACAAGGATTACGGTTGCGAATGGGACTACGACTGGCGCAACAAACGCTTCCTGGCCGAAGACAACACCAAGTTCGGCGTGAACATCGTGATGTACGCACTGACGCACTGACGCACTGACCCCACAGGTGACCGCATGACCGCCCCCGATCCCAGCCACGATGTCGATTCCCTGCTGCCGCGCCTGAAAGAGCTGCGCAGCGCGCTCGCACAGGCCGTGGTTGGCCAGCACGACGTTGTAGAACAACTGCTGATCGGCCTGCTAGCCGGCGGCCACTGCCTGCTGGAAGGCGCACCCGGGCTGGGCAAGACCCTGCTGGTGCGCTCGCTCGGGCAGGCCTTGGAACTGCAGTTCCGGCGCGTGCAGTTCACCCCCGACCTGATGCCCAGCGACATCCTCGGTACCGAACTGCTGGAAGAAGACCATGGCACCGGCAAGCGCGCGTTCCGATTCCAGCAGGGCCCGATCTTCACCAACCTGCTGCTGGCCGACGAACTCAACCGCACCCCGCCCAAGACCCAGGCCGCGCTGCTGGAGGCGATGCAGGAGCGCACCGTCAGCTACGCCGGCACCACCTACGCCCTGCCCTCGCCGTTCTTCGTGCTGGCCACGCAGAACCCGATCGAACAGGCCGGCACCTATCCGCTGCCCGAAGCCCAGCTCGATCGCTTCCTGCTGCACGTCCGCGTCGACTACCCGACGGAAGCAGAAGAACGCGACATCCTCGCCCAGACCACCGGCAGCCACAGCGGCGCCGTACCCAAGGTGATGGACGCCGAGGCGGTGAAGGCCTTGCAGACCGCCGTGCGCGATGTGCACATCAGCCCCGACCTGCTCAGCTGGATCACCCGTCTGGTGCGCGCCAGCCGCCCCGGCGATGGCGCACCGGCCGAAGTGAACAACTGGATCAAATGGGGCGCCGGCCCGCGCGCCGGCCAATCGCTGGTGCTGGCCGCCAAGGCGCGCGCCCTGCTGCAGGGCCGCTTTGCCGCCACCCGCGAAGATGTGCAGGCCTTGGCTGCACCGGTGATGCGCCATCGCCTGCTGCTGTCCTTCGCCGCCGAGGCCGAGCACAAGAGCGCCGATGACGTGATTGCCGCGCTGCTGCGTGCGGTGCCGTTCCCCGCCTGATACGAACGCTGACGCATGGCTGCCGCCACGCCACCGCTGATCCCCGCCGATGTGCGCAGTCGCCTGCGCAGCCTGCGGCTGTGGCCGCAGCGGGCCAGTGGCAACCGCGGCATCGGTGCGCATGCCAGCCGCAGCCGCGGTGCCGGGCTGGAGTTCGCGCAGTACCGCGCCTACGAGCCCGGCGACGAACTGCGCCAGATCGACTGGAAACTCTATGCGCGCTCGGACCGTTTCTTCGTGCGCGAATCCGAGCGCGAAAGCCCGGTCACCGTCTGGCTGCTGCTCGACTGCAGCGCCTCGATGGGCCAGGCCGACCGCACACGGCCGGAATGGCAGCGGCTGGATGCGGCCAAGGCAGTGCTGGCCTGCGTGGCCGAGCTGGCCCTGCAGCAAGGCGATGCCTTCGGCCTGATCGCCCTGGGCGGTGACAGTGTGCAGTTGCTGCCGGCCGGCGACGGCCTGCGCCAGCGCGACCGCCTGCATCTGCAGTTGCATGCACTGCGTGCTGCAGGGCAATGGCCGCCACAGCAGAAGCTGTCGCCCTTGTGGGAACGCATCGCCAGCAATGATCTGGTGGTGATGATCGGCGATGGCTTCGATGCGGCGGAGGTCGAACTGGCCGAGCGCCTGGCCAAGGCCGGTCGCGATGTGGTGCACCTGCAGTTGCTGACCGTGGAGGAACGGGATTTCCCGTTCCGCGATGGTCACCGTTTCCGCGATCCGGAAACCGGCGATGAGCTGCTCAGCGATGGCGCCGCTGTGCGCACCGACTACCTTGCCCGCTTCAAGGAAGCACAGCGCGTACTGGATGCGCGCCTGCAGGCGGCCGGTATCCGCCATGACACCGGCTATCTGGATGAGGCCATCGACGCGCCCCTGCAGCGCCTGTTTGGCCGCCGCGCAGGGAACGGCGCATGAGCCTGCTGTGGCTGTTCCCGGCAGGCTTCATCGCCTTGGCCGCCTTGCTGCTGCCATTGCTGATCCATCTTGCCCGGCGCAGCGAACAGCGCATCATCGATTTCGCTGCACTGCGCTGGTTGTCGGCCAAACCACGGCCGCGCCGCCGCATCCGCTTTGACGAATGGCCGCTGCTGCTCCTGCGCCTGCTGTTGCTGGCCCTGCTCGCCGTGCTGCTGGCACGGCCGGCACTGACCGGCGTGGCCGACACGCAGGCCCGCGTCGCGGTGCTGCCCGGCCTGGACGTCGCCACCGCGCAAGCGGCCGTGGCTGCAACCGATGCGCAGTGGCTGTGGTTGGCGCCGGGCTTCCCACGCATCGATCAGAACAACGCACCAACGCCGAAGCAGCCTATCGCCAGCCTGTTGCGTGAGCTGGATGCCAGCCTGCCAGCCGACGCCACGCTTACCGTGGTGGTGCCGACGGTGCTGGATGGGCTGGATGCACAACGCGTGCAGCTCTCACGTGCGGTGCACTGGCAGGTAATCGAACAGGCCCCGGCAACGAACGCGGCGACCGTACCGCCAGCACCGCGCTTGCAGATCCGCCATGACGCGATCGGCACGCAAGGGCTGCGCTACCTCAACGCGCTGGCCAGTGCCTGGAACACCGCCAAGCCCGATACGGCGGGCGACGATACCGCGTTCACCGACACACAGGCACTGCACCTCTGGCTATCGGCCAAGCCATTGCCGGCGAGCGTGCTCGCCGAGCTGCAGGCCGGCAGTCCGCTGCTGGTGGACGCACGCACGCCGGTGCCTGCAGATGCACAACGCACGCCACTGTGGCGCGATGCTGCAGGCACGCTGGTACTGGAACAGATCAGCAGCGCGCAGGGACAGTGGCTGCGCTGGGCCGCACCGCTGCAGGCCTCCACCCTGCCGGTGCTGCTGGAGGCCGACTTTCCCGCACAGCTGCGCGCCATCGTGCAGCCACCAAGCATCCCGCGACGTGCGCTGGCGGCGGGCATGCAGCCGCAGGCCGGCGCTGCCGCCTACCCGCAGGCGGCAACCGAACTGAGCCACTGGCTGCTGCTGGCCATCGCCCTGCTGTTCCTGCTTGAGCGTTGGCTCGCCAGCGCACCGCGCCGCCGGGGTCCGCCATGAAGGCGCGCGAGCTGCTGCAGGCGGCACGAAGACGCCGCCTGCTGATCACCCTGGTAGCCGGCCTGCCGGTGGCGCTTGCGGTGGCCGCGCTGCTGGCGCGCATGCTTGGGCTGGACGCGGCCTACATCGTCGGCACCGGCGCAGCGCTGCTGGTAGCCGCAGTTGCGATGTGGCGCGCCCGCCGCCTGGATACACGCTGGCTGATCAAACGCCTGAACGAGCATCCGCGCCTGGAGGACAGCGCCGACCTGCTGTTCGCCGCCAGCGATAAGCTCAATCCGCTGCAACAACGCCAGCGCCGCCATGTCGAGCAACAACTGCAGCGCGATCCACCGGACCTGCGCCCACGCTGGCCGTGGCGCGCGGTGGTGCTGTGCTGGTTGCTTGCCATGCTGCTGGCCAGCGCCGCGCTGCTGTGGCCACGCGCAGCGGGCATGACCGGCACCGATGCCGGCCCCGCAACGACCGAGCGCACGGCACGCGGCCCCGCACCGGTACTGCGGGGCAGCTGGCTGCAGGTCACACCGCCCGCCTATAGCGGCCAGGCCGCAAGCGCGGGCGAAAAACTCGATGCGCGTGCCCTGCAAGGCAGCCAGCTGCAATGGCGCCTGCAGTTTTCGCCACAGCCACAACAGGCATGGCTGCAGTTCCACGATGGCCGCCGCGTTGCCCTGCAGCGCGATGGTGACGATTGGCGCGGCAGCGACGTAGTGCAGCGCGCAGGCCTGTACCGCATCCATACAAGCCCGGCCATGGCCGAGGCCGGCCGCGCCTATCGGCTGGAGGTGGTGGTGGACCGCCCACCGCAGGTGAAGGTGATCGAGCCGGCGCAGACACTCAACCAGGCCGCACCGCGCCAACGCAGCTGGAAGCTGCGCTTCGAGGCCAGCGACGACTTTGGCGTCAACAACACCGCAACGCTGGATATCACCACCGCCAAAGGCACGGGCGAGAACATCAGCTTCCAGCAACGCCAGCTCAGCCTGGGCGGCAGCGGCCCGGCCACGGCGCGACGCTTCGCCTATAGCGCCGATCTGGCCGCGCTTGGGCTGGAGCCGGGCGACGAAGTCGTCGCACGCCTCACCGTGCGTGACAACCGCAGCCCGAAGCCACAGGAGGCGCGCAGCGCCAGCCTGATCCTGCGCCTGCCCAGCGAGCAGCAGGTGCAGGCCAGCGATCTGGAAGGCGCAATCAAGAAGGTGATGCCGGCCTACTTCCGCAGTCAGCGGCAGATCATCATCGACGCCGAAGCCCTGCTGCAACAACGCGGCAGCCTGGACGCCGACACCTACACCAAGCGCGCCGATGCAATCGGCGTGGACCAGCGCATCCTGCGCCTGCGCTACGGCCAGTTCCTCGGCGAGGAAGCCGAAGGCGGCGCCAAGCCACCGCCGACCGGCGACCTGCCCACCGGTGATGCACCCACCGCCGACAGCCATGCCGATCACGCCGACGATGACGGCCACGACCATGGCGGCAGCAACGGCAGCACGCCGGTATTCGGCAGCGCCACCGACGTGCTGTCCGAGTACGGCCACACCCACGACCACGCCGAAGCCGCCACCCTGCTGGACCCGCAGACCCGCGCCATCCTGAAGTCCGCGCTCGACCAGATGTGGCAGTCCGAGGGCCATCTGCGCCAGGGCCATCCGGATCAGGCGCTGCCCTACGCCTACAAGGCGCTGGGTTTCATCAAACAGGTGCAGCAGGCCGAACGCATCTATCTGGCGCGCGTGGGCAGCGAACTGCCGCCCATCGACATGGCCCGACGCATGACCGGCAAACGCGATGGCCTGGGCAATCGTGGTGTACAGCTGCCGGCACGGCCTGCCGCCGACGGCGTGGTTGCCAGCGCCTGGCAGGCACTGGCCGCGCCCACCCAGGCCGTCGATCTGGATGCACTCACGCGTTGGCTGGACGCCCATCCCGATGCCGTGCCCGATCCGCTGGATGTCGTAGCCGCCATCGACGCATTGCGCCAGCAGCCCGATTGCCAGCGTTGCCGTCAGCAGCTGCGCGACCAGCTGTGGCCGGCATTGCGGCGTGCCGAAGGCCCGCCAGCACGTCGCAACGCCGCCGACGCGGGCGGACGCCGTTACCTTGAAGCACTCGGCACGCCAACGGAGCCCGCCCGATGATGTCCTGGCTGCCCTTGCTGCTGATCGTGCTTGCTGTGCTGCTTGGCAGCCTGCGCTTTGCGCTGGCACCACGCCCGTCCGCGCCCCGATTGGCCGGCCTGCTGGTGCTGCAGCTGCTTGCCGCCTTGCTGCTGTATTTCACCCTGCAGCCACCCGCGCGCCCCGGCCATGCCGGCACCTTGCTGGTGGCCAGCGCCGGCGCGGATGCCGCAGCGCTGGCGTCCGTGCCTGCCGAGGCCGTTGTACGCCTGCCAGAAGCACCGGCACTGCGCGGCGCAACGCCGGTGCCGGACCTGGCAACCGCGTTGCGCCAGCACCCGGGCACGCGCGACGTGGTGATCGTCGGCCAGGGCTTGCCCGCACGCGATCGCGATGCGGCCTTGCCGGCGGTGCGCTTCCTGCAGAACGCCGCGCCGCATGGCCTGGTGGAACTGCAGGCGCCGCCCTTGCTGGCACCGGGCGCCGGCTTCAACGTGCATGCCCGTGTGCAAGGCCTGCCCAGCGCACGCGTGGAACTGCTGGATCCGGCTGGCCATCGCGTCGCCATCGCCGCGCCGGACAAGGCTGGCCGCGTCACGCTCGGCGCCAGTGCGCGCGATGCGGGCGACGTGCTGTTTGCCCTGCGTGTGCTCGATGAGCGCGGCCAGGTGCTGGACCAACTGCCGGTGCCGGTACGCGTGCGCGCCATCACCGCGCCCGCCCTGCGCCTGCTGGCCGGCGCACCCGGGCCAGAACTGAAGTACCTGCAGCGCTGGGCCACCGATATTGGCGCCAACGTACAAACCAGCATGCTGGTAGGTGGTGGTCTTCAACTGGGCGATGCACCGGCGGCGCTGGATGCAGCCACGCTGGCACGCCTTGATCTGCTGGTGCTCGACGAGCGTCGGCTTGCGGCGCTGTCTACCACGCAGCGCAACGCAATCAGCGCAGCAGTCCGTGCAGGCCTGGGCTTGCTGGTGCGCACCAGCGGCGCGCTGGATGGCAATGCACGCCGCGCCCTGCGCGAGTGGGGCCTGCAGGCACGCGGTGGCGATCAGACCAGACCGGTAGCCCTGCAAGGCACCACCAATGAAGGACAGGACGCCGCCACGCTCAGCGTCGAGCGCTTCAACATCGACATCAGCAGCCCCGACGTCGTGCCCTTGCTGGTCGCGGCAGATGGCAGCGCGATCGGTGGCTGGCGTGCCCTCGGCCTGGGCCGCGTAGGTCTGCTGCCGATCACCGACAGCTATGCCTTGGTACTGGCCGGGCATGCAGGCGCGCATGCCGAGCTGTGGATTGCAGTGTTGTCAGCCGTGGCAAGGCCAAGCACCAACGCAGCCCCACCGGCGCTGCCGGCCTGGGCATGGAGTGGCGAGCGCATCAGCCTGTGTGGATTGAAGGCCCCGGTAAGCTTGATTGCCGAAGATGAAAGCCGCACTGCGCTGCTGCCCGATCCCGCAGCCGGTGGCTGTGTTGCCGCCTGGCCACAGCATGCCGGTTGGCACCGCATCGACGCGGCCGGGCAACAGGAAAGCCTGCTGCTGTTGGACTCGGCCAAGGCTGCGGCCATGCACGCACAGCAGATGCGCGAAGCCACCCTGGCGTTGAGCGGTGGTGTGACGCGTACCGCGCCGCTGCCCATCCCCGGTCCGCGTTGGCCGTGGTTGTTGGGCTTTGTGATCGTGGCCACTGCGTTGTGGTGGTTTGAGCGCCGACGCACGGTTCAATCCGCATCCGCCTGATTTCTACCTGCACTGCACGCGCATAACGTGCTGCGCGGTTGCGACGCACGTCCACCAAGGGCATGACAGCGATCACTGATTGATGCCGCTCTTCACCCATCGGCAACGTCGCTGCGGTAGAAACACGGGTGCAGGGGGTTCCAAGCTAGGGGTCCTACCGATGATGCACCGTCATACCGCCGTGCTGCTGTCTGCCGTCATCACCAGTGCCGTAGTTGTTCCCGCACTTGCCCAAACCGCCATCAAGGCACCTATCGCCGACACTGAACAGGTGTTGGAGATGCAGTTGAAGATGGAGGAGGCGCGCCTGCTGCCCTTGCGGGCGATGTATGTGCGCTATTTCCAGCAGGCTTACCGCCGCTACCCCAGCATCCCGCGTGGCACGCTGGAATCGCTGGCCTATGTGCAAAGCCGCTGGTCGCCCTTGCAACCCGATATCAGTGACCAGGACCACGCCCACCTGCGCATGCCACCGTCGTGGGGCGTGATGGGCCTGTATGCCGGCGGTGGCTTTGAAGACCAGGTGGGCGAAGCCGCCAAACTGCTGGGCGTTTCCAGCGCCGCTGTGCGCACCGATGCGGCGACCAACATCCTCGCTGCAGCCGCCTTGCTGGATGCGCAGATCCGTCAGGACCATCCCGCTGCCGCCACCGCCGGCGCTCCAGCGCCGGAGGCCATCCGCGCGGCCCTGATGCGCTATGCCGGCTATGCGCCGCGTGATGCAGGCGTTACCGCGCGCAGCGCGGTCGATGACTATGCGCGCACCAGCTTTGCCTATGACGTTCTGCTGGCCCAGGACCGCGGTGTCAACGACCGTGGCATCGTGGTGCCGGAGCGCGCAATCGCGTGGGAGCAGGCCTTCGACGCACCGCAACTGGTCACGCTACGCGCACCGATGGTGCGGCTGGATGTCAGCAAGGACCGCGTGGAAACCGATGCCTACCAGGTGGATCCGATCAGCGAGACCTTGCAGGCACGCAGTACCAGTGCGTCGAAGACGTTGGCGGCACCCGCACTGGATGCGGGCATCCAGAGCACCGACTATGGTCCGGCAATCTGGAGTGCAGCCTCGGCGTCCAACTACACTGCCTCACGCTCGGCGGCGGTAAGCGCGGTGACGATACACACCGCCCAGGGCAGCTATGCCGGCACCATTTCCTGGTTCAAGAACGCTTCCGCGCAGGTCAGCGCGCACTACGTGATCCGTTCCTCCGATGGCCAGGTGACGCAGATGGTGCGCAATGCGGATACCGCCTGGCATGTGCGCAACCAGAACAGCTATACGCTGGGCATCGAGCACGAGGGCTACATCGACAACAGCTCGTGGTACACCAATGCCATGTACGAGTCATCGGCGGCGCTGGTCCGCAGCTTCTGCAGCACCTACAGCGCGATCAGCTGCGCCAGCGCCTACAGCGGCGCGTCCAGCAGCGGCATCAACGTGCTGGCCACCAGCGTCAAGATCAAGGGCCACCAGCACTACAGCGGCCAAACCCATACCGACCCGGGCATCAACTGGAACTGGTCCAAGTACTACGCGCTGTTGAACCCGGGCAGTGGCGGCGGCACCGGTACGGTGACCTATCTGGATCGTTTTGAAAGCAGCGTGGGCCATTTCAATACCAGTCCCAGCTACTCGGGCAGCACCACCGGCATCAGCACCGCGTCCACTGCAACGCGCGATTGCACCACGCAGAAGAACGGCAGCTGTTCATTGCGGGTGTTGTTGAAGGACAACACCGCCAGCAGCGCGGCATGGGCGGTGCGGCTGTTGTCCGGCAGCGGCACGCCGGCCAGCAATACCGCGTTGACGCGCAGCAATGGCGTGGTGGGCTTCTGGGTGTGGAGTGGCGGCAGCGGTACGTCGGTCGGCTTGGGCATCGACGACAGTGATGGCACCGAGCGTTCGACCAGCAAGGCGATAGCGGCCAATACCTGGACCTATGTGTCGTGGTCGTTGAGCGATGCAGCGCAGTGGAATGCCTGGGTGGATGGCAATGGTGCGATCACCGCCAGCACCGTGAAGCTGGATGCGATATGGCTGTACCACGCCAACACCGCGTATGACGTCAATGTGTATATCGATGACGTGCAGATAAAGAACTGAGTGGGGTAATTTGGGTAGGTGTGGATCCGGTGTGCCCGGGGTTCCGCGTGAGGAGCCCCGGGTGCGCTGCGCTTACCCGGGCTACGGTTTGTGGGCTTTGGCAGCTGCTGTTTGCCCTCCCTTCTTCGCTTGCGTTAAGAACAGGCGGTTACGAGCCAACGGCTCGTGACTGTTCGTACGCCTCGCGCGCTACGCAGGGCACGGGCGCGGGGCGAGGTGGCCCAAGAGCCTTCCCCGCGAAGGCGGGGGCGGACCGGGGAAAGCTTTGGCTTTGGCTTTGGCTTTGGCTTTTGCAGTTGCTTTGGGTGAGGGGGAGGGTGTGGGGGCGGGGGTGGGGTGGGGTGGGGGTGGGGTTTTGTT
>NZ_JBXFWM010000036.1:0-42115 GCF_056856655.1 Stenotrophomonas sp. STEN033 | reverse complement strand
GGAATGGATACGCGCGACCGGGTATTGGAAGGCGGATCCGAACGAGCTGTAGTGCCGTCCCATGCTCGGCAGAGGCTTTCCCGGTAAGGCTCCAGCCGAGCATGGCTCGGCTCTACACGGCCAAAAGCTACCCCTCCCCAGCCCTCCCCCTTCGCTACGCGAAAGGTGGGGGGCCAAGCTGTAGTGCCGAGCCATGCTCGGCAGAGGCTTCCCCGGTAAGGCTCCAGCCGAGCATGGCTCGGCTCTACACGGCCAAAAGCTACCCCTCCCCAGCCCTCCCCTTCGCTGCGCGAAAGGGAGGGGGCGAAGCTTTGCCCCTCCCCTTTGGCGTAGCCAAGGGGGAGGTTGGGAGGGGGTTGGTTTTGCTTTGGGCATTTGAGGGCTACTGCTCAGAGCACCCCTCCCTAACCCTCCCCTTGGCCTTCGGCCAAAGGGAGGGGACCAAAGCTACAGCCGCTTACCGAACTGGTACGTCACACCCAGCATCGGGCCGGACAGGGACACGTCCAGGCGCTTGCCCCTGTCGCGATAATCCAGGCTCTGGTGGCGGTAGCCCATCGAGACGAACAGGTTCTCCGTTGCCTGGTAGTTGGCCAGCGCCAACAGCTGCCAGGTCGAATCCGAACCCACACCAAAACCGCCCACATCCCCATAGGCAATGCTGCTCCAGCGCGGGCTCAGCGTCTGCCGCCAACGCACGCCGGCAATCGGGTCGACGAAGGTGGAATCCGAACGGGCAGACACCAGGCCAGGCACGTTCACCGCTGCATTGATGTCCCAGTAACGCGCGCCGGCCAACAGGTCGATGCCGGTGCGCTCGTTCGCTGACCAGGCATAGCCTGCCGTCACCGTTGCCGAGGTCTGCTTCACTTTCACGTGTGCTGCCACGCCAATCGGCAGCGGCGTCGAATCCGAGGTGGAGGCGTGGGTGAAATCGGCCTGCAGCACGAAGTTGCCACGGCGCGCGGTGCCGGTGATGAAGGCCGCCGCGTCCAGGTTGTCCATCAGCTCGGAGAAGGACTTTTGTACGTCCGCCATCGGTGCGCTGCGGAACGGCCGAACTTGCCCTTCCATGCCGCTCATCCACACATAAGGCGTGGCCTGGAAGCGCCAGCTGTCGTCGTTGTCGTTGCTCTGTGCGTGCGCGAGCGGCATGCCGCCCATTGCCAACAGCAGGCACAGGCATTTACGGGTGAATCGGGTGTTCATTGAAGCTCCAGATAGTGCGCGCCCGGTTTCCCGGGCACGCCGATTGCTCGCCTTATACGCCCAGGAAACGGAACGGCTTGGCGTCCTTGAACTGGGCGTTGGCTTCACCCGAATAGATGGTGCGCTGCTGGTTACCCAGGTCCAGACGCTTCACCTTGCCCTTGCCTTCGCTGAAATCGATCTTCTTCAGGTCCACCCAGAACACATTGGTCGCCAGCGCCGACTCGAAGTAATAGCGCATGCGCGACTGGTCGGACACTGTGCGCCAGCGCGTCGAGGAAATATTCGGCTGGTCCGGGGTGGTGATGCCGTACGGCACCGATACATTGCGGATCACGCCGAACACGCTGGCGGTGGATTCCACCGGGTCGGTCGACTTGGGAATGGCGTCGATATAGAAGGCAGCGCGCGCAAAGCGGTCCGAGGCGCGATTGGTGCCCGGCAACATCACCGTGCCGCCGATCTGGCGCCAGTAGGTTTCCAGCGCCAGCTGCTCTTCGAAGATCGGCGAGTTGGTCATCACCTTGTAGTCGCGGCTGTGATGGATGACCTGCTTGCCCTTGATGTACTCGATGATGGCGCTGTCGCCACTGGCATCGGAGATGGACAGGTGCAAGGTGGCCAGGCGCTGCTCGCCGGGTGCTGCGTCGCTGACCAGGGTGAAGGGCTCGGTGCTCAGCACCTTCACCGCTTCCTCGACGGTTGCGAAGTTGTCGAGCATGTACTGCGTCCACACCGAGATGGCCAGGCCGGGCTTGCCGCTGTTGCGCTCGGGGTATTCGGATTCGGCCAGCCACAGCAGGTTGGCGACCAGGCCGGCCTCGTTCATGCCGTCGGTGGTGGAAATGTCATAGGCGCTGGCGATGACGCTGCCATAGCGCGAGGTCCACTTCAGCGTATCCGGGCCGGTCTCGCCGCTGCGCTGCATGCCACGCGGGAACATCCACAGATGGGTGCCGGTGTCGATCTTGTAGTCCATCGAACGGCCGGTAAAGATCTCGTTCCCGGCGCCGTGATAGACGAAACGGGTGCAGGCATCGGCTTCGGACTGCACGCCGGCCATTCCGAACAACACGGTGGCACAGGCGGCAATAATGGATCGCTTGGCTGATTTCATGGGGTGAGCTTCCTTTGCTGGATCAGGTCAGAGATGCAATCGGAATGATCCTAACAGCCATTCATTGTCCTATCGCGACAGGGTTGGCAGTCCTGAAAAACAGCAACCAGACAATGGGCCACTGCTATGCTCCGCACATATTCGAACGGAGGAACTGCCCCATGCCTCAAATCACACTGCGTCACACCGCTGCCATCCTGCGCCCGCTGCTGGTCGGTGGCCTGCTGAGCATCGCCCTGAGCGGCTGCCTGAGTGCGCCGCCGGTCAGCGACGACCCCAACTTCGGCCGCTGCAGCGACGCCTCGCTGCAATGGGCAGTGGGCACGGTCAATGACGAAGCCACCGTGCGCCGCCTGAAAAAGGAGAGCGGTGCAGGCCTGGTCAATCCGATCAGCCCGACCACGATTGTTTCCCGCGATATCCGCCAGGATCGCCTGCGCGTCTACACCGATGCCAACAACGTCATCACCAAGGTGCGTTGCGAGTAACACCAGCGCGCTGCAGCCTGCAGCACAGCACGCGCACAAACACGAACGGCAGGGTTTCCCCTGCCGTTCGTCGTTTCACACGCTCACAAGTGCGAGCGCTTGTTTCAAGGCCGCTTACTTCAAACCGCGGTTGTGCAGCAGCGGCTCGACGCTCGGGTCCTTGCCGCGGAAATCACGGTAGGCCGTCGCCAGGTCACGGGTATTGCCGATCGACAGGATCTTGTCACGGAATACCTGGCCGTTCTCGCGGCTCAGCCCACCGTTCTCCTTGAACCACTCGAAGGCGTCGTGGTCGATCATCTCCGCCCAGAAATAGGCGTAGTAACCGGCCGAATAACCGCCGCCCCAGATGTGGTCGAAGTAGCTGCTGCGGTAACGCGGCGGCACCTGGGCCAGGTCTACCTTGTAGCGCTTCAGCGCATCGGCTTCGAACTTGTCCACATCCTGCAGCGGTGCGTCAGCGCCCTGCGTATGCCAAGCCAGGTCGAGCAGCGCCGCCGACAGGTACTCGGTGGTCATGTAACCCTGGTTGAAGGTCTTGGCCTTGGCGATCTTGTCGACCAGCTCCTGCGGCATCGCTGCCTTGGTCTGGTAGTGCTTGGCGTAGTTGGCGAACACCTTCGGGTCCGAGGCCCAGTGCTCGTTGAACTGCGACGGGAACTCGACGAAGTCACGCGGCACGCCGGTGCCGGCCACGCTGGGGTACTTGGTCTTGGAGAACATGCCATGCAGGGCGTGGCCGAACTCGTGGAACATGGTGGTCACGTCGTCCCAGCTCAGCAGCGCGGGCTGGCCGGCGGCAGGCTTGGTGAAGTTGCTGACGTTGTAGACCACCGGCTTGGTGCCGGTCAGGCCGTCCTGCTCGACGAACACGTCCATCCAGGCGCCGCCGGACTTGCTGTCGCGCTTGAAGAAGTCGGCATAGAACAGCGCCAGCGGCTGGCCGTCGGCATCGGTGACTTCAAACACGCGTACGTCCGGGTGATACACCGGCAGGTCCTTGCGTTCCTTGAAGGTCAGGCCGTAGAGCTGGTTGGCGGCGTAGAAGACGCCGTTCTGCAGCACATTGTCCATCTCGAAGTACGGCTTGATCTGCGACTCGTCCAGGTCGTACTTGGCCTTGCGCACCTGCTCGGCGTAGAAGTCCCAGTCCGATGCGGAGGCCTTGAAGCCACCCTTCTGTGCGTCGATGACTTTCTGGATCTCGGCCAGCTCGCCGCGTGCCTTGGCGGTGGCCGCCGGCACGGTGTCGGTCAGCAGTTTGAGCGCGTTGGCCGGCGTCTGCGCCATCTGATCGGTGAGGTTGTAGGCGGCGTAGTTCGGGAAGCCAAGCAGCTTGGCCTTGGCCGCACGCAGCTGGGCCAGGCGCTGGATGATGGCGCGGGTGTCGTTGGCATCGCCGTGCTCGGTGCGGGTTTCCGAGGCTTGCAGCACCTTGGCGCGCACGTCGCGGTCCTGCAGCGAGCCGAGTGCCGGCTGCTGGGTGGTGTTCTGCAGGCTCAGCACCCACTTGCCGTCCAGCTTGCGGCCCTTGGCCGCGTCTTCGGCAGCGGCGATGTCGCCTTCGGACAGACCCGCCAGCTGCGCCTTGTCGTCGATCACCACCGCACCGGCGGCGGTGGCCGCGACCAGCTTGTTGTGGAAGTCGTTGGACAGGGTGGCCTCTTCGGCGTTGTACTGCTTCAAGGTTTCCTTGTCGGTATCGCTGAGCTCGGCACCGGCCTTGACGAAGCCCTTGTAGGTTTCCTCGACCACGCGCAGCTGCTCGGCATCCAGGCCGGCTTCAGCGCGGCCGTCATAGACGGTCTTGATGCGCGCGAACAGCTTCGGGTCCAGGTGGATGGCGTCGCTGTGGGCGGCCAACTTGGGCACCACGTCTTCCTGGATCTTCTGCCGCTCCGGGTTGGTATCGGCCTGCACCACGCTGAAGAACACGCGGCTGACGCGGTCCAGGATGGCGCCGGACTTCTCCATCGGCAGCAAGGTGTTGTCGAAGGTGGCCGGCTGGCTGTTGTCGGTGATCTGCTTGATCTCGGCCAGCTGCTGGCGCATGCCTTCCTCGAAGGCCGGCAGGTAGTCACTGTCCTTGATCTTGTCGAACGCCGGCGCCTGGAACGGCAGCGAGCTGGCGGTCATGAACGGGTTGGTCGAGGCATCGGCCGGCTGGCCTGCCTGGTCAGGGGTGGTGGCGGTCACGGGGGCGGTGGACTCCTTGCCGGAACAGGCGGCCAGCGCAAGGCTGATGGCGGCGGCCAGGACAACGGTACGCGACATGAAACGGCTCCTTGGGAACGGGCTTCGAACAGCCCTTTACCCTACTCCCTTCGCCTGTTTGCGGCATGTGCCGATGGTGGCGCCAAGCCGCGCCCGGCGCGGTGGCTCAGCCGGTGCCGCGGTTGCGCCCCATCCACTGCCGGTACCACTGGCGGATGGCCGCCATATCGGCCACATCGTCACCGCTGGTATGGAAGACCGGACCGAAGCCGATCACCTTTTCCGGGTAGTGGAAATAGGCCGGGATGATGGGCACGTCGGCCATGCGGGCGATTTTCAGGAATCCGCCCTTCCATTCCGTCACCTGCTTGCGGGTGCCTTCGGGCGCCAGCGCATACCAGACCTGTTCGCTGTCGCGGATCATCGCCACCGCCTGGCCCACCGTGCCCTGCGGCGAACTGCGGTCCAGCGGCACCACGCCCAGCCGGCGCAGCACCACGCTCAGCGGCCACCAGAACAGCTTGTCCTTGCCAAGAATGCGCGCCTCCAGGCCCAGCGCCATCTTTGCCGCCAGGCCCCACAGGCCATCCCAGTTGGAGGAATGCGGCGCGGCAATCACCACTGCCTTGGCCAGGTCCGGCACCGGCCCACGGATATGCCAGCCGCCCAGGCGCAGGATGCTGCGGCCCAGCCAACGGCTGAAGGCGGCACCTTTACGCTGCGGGACGGCGGCAGGAACAACCGGAACGGTCGGTGGCGTGTTGCTCAAGCACTACTCCCAATTACGTGTGGAACGGCCGCGCTTGACCTGCGCGCGTTCCTTTTTCTGATCCAGCCGGCGCAGCTTGGAGCCATAGGTTGGCTTGGTCGCCACGCGTGCCTTGGGCACGCTCAGGCTGGCCTGGATGAAGCTGACAAGACGTTCGCGCGCATCCTGGCGGTTACGGTCCTGGGTGCGGAAGCGCTGCGCATCGATCACCAGCACGCCTTCGCTGGTGACCCGGCGGTCGCGGCGGGCCAGCAGGCGCTCACGCAGTGGTTCGGGCAGGGACGGCGAGCCGGCGATGTCGAAACGCAGCTCCACAGCGGTGGAGACCTTGTTGACGTTCTGGCCGCCGGCGCCGGAGGCGCGCACGAAGCGTTCGACGATCTCCGTTTCCGGTATCGCCAATCGTTCCGAGATTTCAATCTGCTCCGTCGCCATCGGCGCATTGTAAGGGCTGTTGCCCCTTCCCTTGCGCGCAGCGCAGGGGAGGGTTGGGGAGGGGTGCTTTTCGCAGCTGACGTTGAGCACTCGAGCCGCCAAGGTAGGCCGGGGAAGCGCAGCTTGAGAGCTGGATTTTGCTGGGCGGCTACGGCTTTAAAAGCACCCCTCCCCAGCCCTCCCCTTTGCTGCGCAAAAGGGAGGGAGCTCAAGCAAGAGCACCCCTCCCCGGCCCTCCCCCTTTGCTACGCAAAAGGGAGGGGGCGAAGCGTGCACTCGCGAGGTCTGCGGGGGCGCAGCCATCTGCCCCCTCCCTTGCGCGCAGCGCAGGGGAGGGTTGGGGAGGGGTGCTTTTCGCGGCTGACGTTGAGCACTCGAACCGCCAAGGTAGGCCGGGGAAGCGCAGCTTGAGAGCTGGATTTTGCTGGGCGGCTACAGCTTTAAAAGCACCCCTCCCCAGCCCTCCCCTTTGCTACGCAAAAGGGAGGGGGCGAAGCGTGCACAAAAAGGACCTCGCCCCCTTTACTCCCAGTAGCGCCCCGCCCAGCGCCGGTAGGCGCGGTAGTGATGGATCGCAAAACCATCAAACGAGGGCTCGTTGCGCAGCGCACGCTCCACCTTGCGCACTTCCTGCTCGAACACCTTCGGGCCTTCTTCGTCGAAGGTCACCTTGTTGATGTCGTTGGGTGAAACCTCCAGCCCAATCACCACCTTCTTGCCAACTTCATTGGCATAGGCGATCTCGCTGGCCGCATGCGACAGGATGCTGTCACGGCCCTCTGCCTTGTCGCGGTAGTCCATCAAGGCCACGTAGTCGTAGATATTGATGGTGTGTTCACTGACCGGGCGATGACGGCCGTTCCAGTCCACCTCGATGCCGTCCAGCCAGAACGGAATCGCCGGGCCGACCGCCAAGGTCGCACCGCTCTCCTGCTTGATGCGCATCACCGCCGCGCTCATGTCCAGGAAACCAATCAGCAGGTCCGCGCGGGTGTCGTCCTCCCATTCGTCGAGGATATGCGGCTCGATGTCGAGGTTGGCGCCATCAAAGCGCGCAGCTTCCGGCACCGAGGCGTTGTAATCCACCACCCGGCGGAACATCGCCTCGGCCTCCTTGCGGTGCTCCGGCAACACGTACTTCTGCGTGCTCAGGTACCAGGAACCCAGCAAGGCATAGACCTTCATGTTCTTGCCGTGCAAGCGCTCGATGAAGGCGCGGTACAGCTGCGGCTGCTCGACGATGAGGTTGCGGTCCTTGTAAGCATCGGCATACAGATACACGGTGTCGATGCGCTGCGACTTGAGATACGCCACCGCCTCATCGGCGACCGCCGGATCCTCGATCATCGCGTACGACTCGGCTTCCCAGGTCCATATCGCGCGGCTGGCCGCTGCCGCCTGCGCCATCGGCAATACACACAGCACGGCCAGCAGGCCCAGGCCAAACGCGCGGCTCATTGCGACTTCTCCGCGGCGGCGGCAACGTCCACCGGCAGGCGATAACGGCCCTGCCCGATCGCCTTGCCGCTGTCCGGGTCGGAAGGGAAGACGGATACATAACAGTGGCCACCGCAATCCTGCGGCAGGCGCAGCTGCAGCTGCACCTGTTGACTGCCACCGGGCGGCAGCTGCATGGCCTGCCCATACACTTCCTGCAGTTCGCGACCGTCTTCAGCGGACATCACCGCCAGTGGCACGAAGACCCGGCTGGGCTTGGGATCGCCGCTGCTGAACACCGCCGTCAGCCGCACCCCGTCGGCGGCCGCCGCAAGCTCGGCCGAGGCCAGCGACAAGCCGTGCGCCAGCGGTGCATCCGCCACCTCGGCTGCGGACGCCGGTGCGCTATACGCCACCAGCCTGGGTGTCGCGCCCTCCGGCGTCAGCGCGTTCTTCTGCATGAAGATCGCATTGGCTTGGGTATAGCGCTGCAGCCGTTGCAGGGCCCAGGCACGCACGCTGGCGTCGTCGGTTGCGGCCAGGTGCATGCCGTCCTGCAACTCGTACAACTTGCCATCATGCAGCCACCAACGCCCGGCCAGATACTCCGGCGCGCTGGTCTTGGTCTGCTTCAGCGGCAGCTGACGCGTGCTACGGAAGCTCTCGGCCATGTCCAGGCCGGTGCCCAACCACGGTGTCTGCGCTGGCCGCTTCAAACCGTAGGTATTGGACAGCAAGGCCATCAACGACGGCGTCACGTCCAGCTGCGAGGACACCGCGCGGATGCGCCTGGACTGCTTGAGCAGCGGCGAGAAAATGATCAACGGCACATGGTAACGATCCACATGCTCGCCCATCGGGATCTCCGGCAGGCGGTGGTCGCCGGTGATGACGAAGATGGTGTTGGCATACCACGCGGTCTTTTCCACCGACGCGAAATAGCGGCGCAGCTGCTCGTCGGTATACAGAATGGTGCTGTAGATATCGGTACTGGCCCGATAGCTGGCACGCTGCGCCTCGGGCACCTGCAGCTGCTGCAGGCGCTGCTCGAACTGCTTGCGGTACACGTCCTGATCGGGGAACTCGTAGCTGGTGTGCATCGAGATGGTCTGGATCGCGGTAAGGAACGGCGCCTGCACGCTGTCATTGTCGGCCAGTACCCGAGAGATCAGTTCCTTGTCCGGGTAACCCCAGGCGCTGAATGGATTGCGTTGATAGCCCTCGCCGAAGTTGTTCATGTCGACCAGCGTCTGCACCTGCTGGCCCTGCATGTAGGCGCGCTCGTTGTCGAAGTTGGTGTCGGTGCCGTTGTAGAAGGCGGTGTTATAGCCCTGCTGGCGCAACACGCTGAACAGACCCGGATGCGCCGGCATGCGATCACCCAGACCGGTAAAACCCTCGTCGGCAAACGGTGCCGAGCCAATCAGGGTCGGCAGCACGCCGAAGGTACGGCCCTGGTTGGCGAGGAAGTTGTCGAAGTACAGGCTGCGCCCGGCCAGCTCATCCAGGAACGGCGTGAAACTGCCCAGCGATGCCTGCGGCCCCGAGAATGAGCGCCCCAGGCCCTCGACCACGATCAACACCACGTTCGGCGGACGGCCATCGCTGGTTGGCGAGAAGTTCGGGCCCAGGGCATCCGGGGTCTGCTCCGGGTGCAGGAACGGGTAGTTCGGATCCAGCGGGGCTTCATTGCTGGCAACGGCACTGGGCACCACCGCGACATCCGTTTCGCCTTTGAACCAGCGCCATACGTCACCACTGAACCAGGCGAATTTGTTGCAGGCCAGGTCGCGTGAGGCGACGTCCTTCAAGGCCTCCGTGCCACTGGGCAGTGGCAGGATCCAGGCAATACCCGCAGCCACCAGCAGCACCGTGCTGCCTACGGTCGAACCGCGCGCATCACGGCGCGCCAACCACAGCAGCCCCACCCACAGCACCAGCAACGGCAACGCCATCGCCAGTACCCCGCGCAGCCCCAACGGCGCGCCATCGGCCAGGGTGGTACGGATCTCGGCGATGCTGTAGCCGAACAGGTCAGCGCCCAGCGGCACGTGCGCCACCTGGAAGTACTGGTCCAGCAGCACCTGTACCACGATGAACAGCGACCACAACACGCCCAGGGCGATCGTGCGCGGCAAGGCACGCTTGATCATCAACAAGGGCAATGACAACAGCATCAGCAGCGGCACCGTGCGCAACAGCATCAACAGCGCCTGGACCCCGGCAATGCCGGCAATTGTCCCGGTCTGCAAACCACCGCCGGCACCTGCAACACCGTTGCTGACCGCCATCGCGACCAGTACCAGCTGTGCCAGCAGCAACACCGGGAAAACCGAGGAAAAGCGCGCCCAGGCGCCGCCATCATGCGTGGATACCATCGTCGACTGCTCCGTTACCAACGCGTATAGATGGAGCCCGATACACGCTGCTCATCAAAGCCAGCGTCATCATCGGCGTAGCCGGCACCCAGCTTGAAGCCCCAGCGCGGGCTGACCTGGTGCCGCCAGGCGACGCCGATGGCGGCGTTGTTGTCACGCACGACGCTGCCAAAACGGTCCAGGTCGGTACTGCGGCCGCTGCTGACGCTGACTTCCAGATAGTCGTCGGCATCGCCCTTGTAGTAATTGCGCAGCAACACGCGGTGACTCCAGCTGCCCGAACCGACACCCGGCACGTGCTGCAGCTTGTAGCGGCCATACCAGTTGCCGACGTAGCGGCCGACACCGATGCCGTAGAACTCGGTGTTGTCGGAGAAGCGCAGGTGGTCGACGCTGGCCGACAGCTCCCAGCCACTGCCCACACCCTGGAACACTTCCACGCGCCAGGCCTGGCGGGGCAAGACGCCACTGGAGGGGCCGTGCTGGTAACGCAGGTTGGCGTAGGCACGCGACCACAGCGGCGCATAGCCATCCAGGGCCCACGCGGTGTCGGCGGTGTTGAAGTGATCGGCGCGCAGCAGTTCCAGACCCAACGAACCCCGCGGGAAATAGCGACGGATGGTCAGGTCATTGTCGTTCCAGCTTTGTCGGCCACCGCTGAAGCGAGTGTGATCCCAGCCCAGGCTTGCGCCCCAGCGGTAGCCGTTGCTGGCCACCACGTCGGGATTGGCCATGCGCGGCAACAGGCTGTCACGCAGTTGGGTGACCTCGGCCGGGTCTGCCCCCAGGCTGGCGGCGGCATCGAAGTCGGCACGCGCAGCGGCGGTCTGGCCCAGCGCACGCAGTTCGCGGCCCCGTGCGATGCGCGCCGCCGGATCCTGTGGCGCCAGCTCCACCCAGCGCGAGTAGGCATCGGCGGCCTGTTGTGGGCGGTCGCTCCAACGATACATATCGCCCAGCGCCGACCAGGCGTCGGCATAGGTCGGGCTGTTCTGCACCACCTGTTGCAGGTCGGCCTCGGCAGCCGCGTACTGGCCATCCCAGGCATAGGTGCGGCCTCGCGCCAACAGCACGTCGCCGTTGCCGGGGTGCTCGGCCAGCAGCGCGCTGTAGCGGGCGATGGTCGCGGCGCGGTTGTTTGCGTCGGACTGCGCGCGGATCTGCTGCAGTTGCAGGGTCAGGCTGTCGGGGGCCTCCTGGGCAAACGCCAGCAGCGGCGCAGCGGCCAGCGCCAGCAGCAGGCAGCGCGACAACGCATGCCGGGAGGCGCCAAGGGTAGTGGGCTGGGTCATGGAGCGGTTCCTGGAAATCATTGGTGGGTACTCGATTCACTGACCGCCGACGATGACGCTGCCATCGACACCGGCACTTCTTCCTTGTGGCTCTGCTGCCATGAGCCATCGCGACTGATGCGGCCCCAGCTATGCCGCTTGCGGCGGGTGAACATCCAGCGCAGGGTGGCGGAGAAACGCCAGATGGAATTGAGCTGGCGATAGCCGAAGTTCTCCAGGATCGCGACCACGAACAGGCGCAACTGCTGCGCTGGCCGCGAGTACAGACCGAAGGACAGCTCCTCCAGCAGCATCGCGTTGACCGACAACAGGATGCCCATGCCGACCGCGGCGGCGAGGAAGATCAGGAACACATCCAGCTGCACCAGCCCGCACAGCGCCAGCACGATCATCGAGACATAACCCACCACCTCGATGATCGGCCCGAGGAATTCGAAGAACAGCATGAACGGGAAGGCGACCCAGCCGGCGGCGCCGCTGCGGCGATTGCACAGCATGCCGATGTTGGTCCATAGGCTTTCGGCCAGACCGCGCTGCCAGCGCATGCGCTGGTTGCGCAGCGAGGCCAGGTCGGTGGGTGCCTCGGTCCAGCACACCGGGTCGGGCACGAACACGATGCGGTAGTCGCGCTGCTCCTCGCGCAGGTTGCGGTGCAGGCGGATAACCAGGTCCATGTCCTCGCCGACGGTGTCGGTGCGGTAACCGCCAATGGCGATCACCCGCTCCTTGTAGAACACGCCAAAGGCACCGGAGATGATCAGCAGCGCGTTCATCGGCGACCAGCCCATGCGCCCGAACAGGAAGGCACGCAGATACTCCACCAGCTGGAAGCTGGGCAGCCAGCTGTTGGGCAGGCCGATCTTGTCAAGCATGCCGTCGCGCACGGTACAGCCGTTGAGCACACGCACCACGCCGCCGCTGGCGACCACGCGGCTGTCTTCCAGGAACGGCCGCACCACCCGTGACAGGCTCTCCGGCTGCAGGATGCTGTCGGCATCGACCACGCAGAACAACGGATAGCGCACGCAGTTGATGCCGGCGTTGATCGCATCGGCCTTGCCGCCGTTATCCTTGTCGACCATGCGCACGCGCGGGCAGCGTGCCGAGGCATAGACGCCATGCACCGGCTCGGTCTGCAGGCGGGTACGGTAGGCCTCGGGCACCCGCACCAGGCCAAATGCCTCGATCAGCGCATCGCGCGTCCGGTCGCTGGAGCCGTCGTTGACGACCACGATCTCGAATGCCGGGTAGCTGGTCTTGAGCAGCGAGCGCACCGAGGAAACCACCGAGGTTTCCTCGTTGTACGCCGGCAGGATGATGCTGACCGGCGGCTGGTACTCGCGCAGGCCGGCCGGCAGGTAATTGGCCCGGTACTCGCGCATGTAGCGCACGATCTGGTAGGCCGAGATGTAATTGAGCAGCAGGTAGGCCAGGTTGATCGCGACGAAGTAAGCCATGAAGAACCACTGCAGCGAGTCGGCGATACTCACCCAGGGAATCTGCTGCACGTAGCTCACCAGCATCTGCCAATAAGCGCTCATGTCGCACTCCTCATCGCGTTCTCGGACAGCACCTGTTCGATGATGTCGCGTCCGTAGCCATCGCTCTGCCGCGACTGCACTTCACGCAAGGCCTCGGCACCCATGCCCGGCAGGCCGAACAAGGCCTGTGCGGTGCGATAGCGCACCCACCAGACGCTGTCTGACAGCAATGCTTCCAGCCGTCCGGCATCGCCCAGCTCGCCGATGCGGCCCAAGGCCGCTGCCGCGTGCATGCGCACATGCCAACGTGACGCCGTAAGGAACCCAATCACCCGCTCGCGATCCTGGCGATCGTTGATCAACTGCAGGCATACCGAAATGATGTGGTCATCGACGTGCCCTTCCAGCAACTGCCGCACCACCACCGCCGCACGCTGCGGATCGATGTCGGCAAGGAAGCGCACCAGCTTCACCGTCGAATCGGCATTTGCACGCAGCAGCGCGTTGCTGATCTCACGCGCAGCGCTGCCGTCATTGTTCTCGGCCAGGATCCGCGCCACGCTGCCCGGCACCCAGTCCTCGCGCTCGGTGATCATCGGCACGAAAGCGGACATGGCGCGCGGCGGATCCACCTGCGCCAATGCCCGCGCTGCACATAGCGAGACGATCGGGCTGCGGTCGTTGAGGAACTTGGCCAGCAGGTCGTACAGATGCCGGTCGCGCAGGTGGCCCAGCGCAATGATGGTCATGGCGCGGTCGTGGTAGCTGCCACGCAACATGCGTTGCGCCGCCTCTTCCAGGCCCACCCGGTGACCGAGCGGGGCCAGGCGCCGTACCGACGCCTCCGGCAGGCTCTCGCAGACGCTGTTCCAAGCTTCGAGGAAACCAGTGACCTCGTCGCGTTGCAATCGATGTACCGGCACCGTTTCGCCGGCAAGCTCACGCTGCAGAACATCGTTCCAGTACAGCCGGGCCTGGGTATCGCGCTTTTCGCGGCGCTGCGCCCGGACCCGCAGGAACACAATGATCAACAGCAGTACCGTGGCCAACAGCAGGGTGAGAATCGCCACCCAACTGGCCACGACGATTACGGTCGGCCCCTCGAACAGACTGTCCATCGCATTTTCCTACTTGTTGCGGGTAGGTGGTTTGCGAGACCACTTACCCCCCCTGAGTACAACTCCTGGCCCCAAGCATAGACAGAAACGTGATCTACGTCTCTATTTTTCGCAATTTCAGTAGGTTTTCCGCAACACAATTATGCTATTAGCAATACCCTGAATGTAAATATTTCATTAAAAGTAGGGATTTATTGCATCTGCACCTGTACCGGTTGTGCTGCCGTTCTGTGAAGGGGGCCGGGGAAGCTGTCTTCGGCTGTGGCCTGCCCGCGGTTATGCTCGAAGCCTGCCCATCACAAGGACGATCCATGCAGCGCTGCCGCCCTACCCTTCGCACCCGTTGCGTCCCGTTGCTGGTCGCCGCCGGCCTGATGTTGGCCAGCATCGCACCGGCCTGGGCCACGCCCGCCACCGACGCCGACGTCAATCGCCTGTTGGCGGCCTCGCGAGCGCAGAACATGCTCGACGCGATGCTGCCGCAGATGGAGGCGATGCAGGCACAGCAGTTCGCGCAGATCGCCGAGCAGCAAACACTCAGCGCAGAGCAGCGGGCATCGCTGCAGCGCATCCAGCAACGCACCTCGCAGACCTTGCGACAGGCCCTGGCCTGGTCGCAGATGCGGCCGATGTATGTGGACCTGTACAAGCAGTCGTTCTCGAAGGAAGACGTCCTGGCGATGGCCGAGTTCTACGAGAGCCCGGCCGGCCAGAGCCTGCTCGACAAGACCCCGGCGCTGATGCAGAACCTGATGGTGGCCATCCAGCAGAAGATGACGCCGCTGATGGCGGACCTGCAGAAGGACCTTGAAAAGATCAACAGCGAAGTCAAATAAGCGCGCACCGTAGTGCCGAGCCGTGCTCGGCAAGGGGCGTTACCGGCGCTGCCGCTCCGGCTTTTTTTGTGGGAGCGGCGTAAGCCGCGAAGCTGGCGATGTTGGAATCGGCATTCCCGCAATCTGATGACTTGGGAGCTTCGCGGCTGACGCCGCTCCCACAATCCTGCGCGTGTTGATGGGCTTCTGGGCAAGCCCCTGCCGAGCATGGCTCGGCACTACGCTCCCTCCCTTTGGCGAAGCCAAGGGGAGGGGTGCTTTTCGCGGGGAAAGCCCCTTCCGAGCATGGCTCGGCACTACCTCAATGCGGCAGCTTCCAACCGAACAGGTCCATCGCTTTCTGGAACTCGCGGTCCAGCGGGGCACGTACTTCAATGCGGCGGCCGTCCTGCGGATGCGGGAAGGCCAGACGCTCGGCGTGCAGAAGCATGCGGTGTATGCCCTGCATGCGGAAGGTACGGTTGTGCCGCCCGTCGCCGTGGCTGGTGTCGCCGATCATGTGGTGGAACATGTGCTTCAGATGCCGGCGGATCTGCCGGAAGCGTCCTGTCTGCGGCTGGCACCGCAACAAGGCATAGCGCGAGGTCGGGAAGCCCGTCGACGGAATCGGCAACTCGCCTTCCAGCAACTTCTGGAAGTGGGTGATGGCCTGCTTCTTGACCGGCTTGCCGGGGCCGCCGTCCAGGTCGTGATCGACGGTAAACGCATCCTCCGCCGGCCAGCCACGGCACACCGCCAGGTAGTCCTTCTCCACCTCGCCACCCATCAAGGTCTTGCCCAAGGTGCTGGCGCTTTCTCGGTCGAAGGCCAGCAGCAGGCAGCCACTGGTGGCGCGGTCCAGGCGATGGACGAGGAAGATCGGCTTGCCCAGCTGCTCGCGCAAGCGGTCGGCGAGGAAGTCATCCTCGCCGCGCGCCAGCTTGCTGTCATGGACCATCAGCCCGGCCGGCTTGTTGACCACCGCCAGCCACGGGTCTTCGTACAGCAGCGGCAACGGTTCAAAGACAACCGGCGCTTCCACTACTACATCGACAACATCACTCATCGACGCAACCACGCTGACGCCACGGCAACCGCGCCGACCACACCGCTCACCCACGACCACACCGGGATGGACGCCAGCTGCGGGCCGCCTGCTTGCAGGCCGTACAACAACGCCGACACCACCATCAGGCCGGCGCCAGCCACTGCGGTAACCACGCGTCGCTGCATGCGCTGCAAGGTGCCTTCCAGGTTGACGATGTCCTGCGAGCGCATCGCCAGCTCATGCTTGCCTTCTACCTGCTGGCGCAACCAGCTGTGCAGCAGGGCCGGCATGTCCGGGGCCTGGGTCATGATCTCCGGCAGGCGCTTGCGCAGCTCCTTCAGCGCGCGACGCGGGCTGTAACGCTCGCGCAGGATGCGTTCCAGCACCGGCTTGGCCACTTCCCAGATGTCCAGGTTCGGGTCGAGCTGGCGGCCCACACCTTCGATATTCAGCAGCGTCTTCTGCAGCAGGATCAGCTGCGGCTGCAGGGTCAGCTGGTAACGCTGGGCGGTGCGGAACAGCTTCATCAGCACTTCGGCCAGCGAAATCTGCGACAGCGGGCGGGTGAAGTACGGTTCGCACACCGCACGCACGGCTGCTTCCAGCTCGTCGATGCGCACGGTGTTCGGCATCCACTGCGCCTGCAGGTGCAGCTCGGCGATGCGGCGGTAGTCACGGTTGAAGATGGCCATGAAGTTCTCGGCCAGGTAGAACTGATCCTCTTCCGAGAGCTGGCCCATGATGCCGAAGTCCAGCGCGATGAAACGCGGGTTGTCGCGGCGCGCCGGATCGATGTCGACCCAGATGTTGCCGGCATGCGCATCGGCATGGAAGAAGTTGTCGCGGAACACCTGCGTGTAGAACACGCGCACGCCCTTGGCGGCCAGCGCCTTGCGGTCGATGCCGGCCTTGTCCAGCGCGACGATGTCGTCGGAGGGAATGCCCCAGACCCGCTCCAGGGTCAGCGCGCGCTCGGCGGTGTGGCTCCAGATCACTTCCGGCACGTACAGGTCGTCCGAGTTTTCCCAGAAGCGGCGCAGCACGCTGGCGTTGGCACCTTCGCGCTGCAAGTCCAGCTCTGCCGCCAGGGTGGTTTCGATCTCGGCAACCACTTCGCGCGGACGGATCTTGTCGGCGCGCGGGTGGGTGCGCTCGACCAGCGCGGCCAGCGACTTGAGCAGGGCGATATCGCCAGCAATCTGCTTTTCGATATCCGGGCGCAGCACCTTGACCACCACCTGGCGGCCACCGTCCAGCGTGGCGGCATGCACCTGCGCGATCGAGGCCGAGGCCAGCGGCGTGGTATCGAAGCTGGCAAAGGCCTCGGTGATCGGCAGGCCCAGCGCCTGCTCGACGATCTGCAGCGCGCGCTCGCCGTCGAACGGCTTGACCCGGTCCTGCAGCAGGGTCAGCTCAACGGCCACATCCGGCGGCACCAAGTCGCGGCGGGTGGACAGGATCTGCCCGAACTTGACGAAGATCGGGCCCAGCTCCTGCAGCGCCAGGCGCAGGCGCGCACCGCGCGACTGCGAGGCGATATCGGCGCTGGCGCGCGGCACGAAGGGCTTGGCCAGGCGCAACCAGCGCTCGACCGGGGTGCCGTCGAGCAGGTCGTCCAGACGATAGCGCAGGATCACCCGGCCAATACGGCTGGCGCGGAACATGGCGCGGGTCGCCTTCATGCGGCACCTCCGGCGCGCTGACGCAGGCGCGCGATGCGCGCGGCCATGCGTTCGACGTCATCGCGGATCACGTCCACATCATCATGGAAGGCGTCCAGTTCGGCACGGGCAACAACATCACGCGACTCCTCGGTTACGTATTCAGCGGCGGTCTCGGCCAGGTCCTTGGCACTGCGCCGGGCCTGCAACAGCGCCGCACGCAGGGTCTGCGCGATCTGCACGCCGAGGATCTCGCCAAAGGCTTTGACAAAGGGCTGCTGCCAATCCGGATCAAAACGGCTGGCCAGCTGCTGCAGGCGGCGCGCCAGCTCGGCATCGCCGGAGACCTTGACCCGGCCGGCCGGCGCGCTGTTGCCGCGCCGTGCATTGGCGAGGAACGGCAACTGCGCCAGCACCCCGCCCAGGGTGCTGCGCACGGCCAGATCCGGCTCCAGCGCGGGATCGACCGGGCCCACGGTCAAGCGTTCACCGGCGACCCCGATCTGCATCGCCAGCGACGGCGATTCCAGGGTCAGGGCGATGCGCTGGCCATCCAGCGAGGCCAGCGCGGTGCGGGTATCCGGGTCCAGCGCCAGGGCGCGGTTCAAGGCCACTTCCAGCGCACGGCCGGCCAGCGGCTTGATCATTTTGAGGGGGGATGCAGGCATGCGGGCATTCTACCGGAGGGGCGCAGGCCCGTAGGGCCGGGAATGGAGAGCCCCGTAGCCCGGGTAAGCGCCGCGCACCCGGGGGCCATTCGCGGACGCGTGGAAAGCCGGCGCTGGCTTGCTCCCGGGTGCGCTGCGCTTACCCGGGCTACGGGCTCTGATGCATCGTTCGCACAGGGTTTGTTCATGTCAGCGCGCCGCGATAAACAAATCCCCAATCTCGCATCCCCATTCGCGGCTTTTGCGTTCATGCTATGCAGACACCACCAAACACAGCGGCAGGAGCACACAGGCAATGGGCAAGACCCGGGTTGGCATCATCTTCGGCGGTCGTTCGGCCGAGCACGAGGTCTCGCTGCAGTCGGCGAAGAACATCCTCGATGCACTGGACAAGGAGCGCTTCGACGTCAGCCTGATCGGCGTGGACAAGCAGGGCCTGTGGCACCTGTGCGACACCGCCGGTTTCCTGCTCAACGCCGATGACCCCAAGCGCATCGCGCTGGATACCTCCGGGCCGATCCTGTCGGTGCTGCCGGGTGCCGAGCGCGGCCAGCTGCTGGCCGCCGATGGTCGCGAGGTACCGCAATTGGATGTGGTGTTCCCGATCGTGCACGGCACCCTGGGCGAGGACGGCACCCTGCAGGGTCTGCTGCGCACGCTCAACCTGCCGTTCGCCGGCCCCGGCGTGCTGGGCTCGGCGGCGGCGATGGACAAGGACATCGCCAAGCGCCTGCTGCGTGATGCCGGCCTGGCGGTGGCACCGTTTGCCTGCTTCAACCACGTCACCGCCGCAGCGGCCGATTACGACGCACTGGTCGCCCAGCTTGGCCTGCCCTTGTTCGTCAAGCCGGCCAACCAGGGCTCGTCGGTAGGCGTGAGCAAGGTGCGCAATGCTGACGAGTTCGCCACCGCGATGGCGCTGGCGCTGTCGTTCGACCACAAGGTGCTGGTCGAATCGGCCATCGTCGGCCGCGAGATCGAATGCGCCGTGCTGGGCAACAACCTGCCCGAAGCCAGCGTCTGCGGCGAAGTGGTGGTGCATGACGACTTCTACGCCTATGACACCAAGTACATCAGCGCCAGCGGCGCGGAGACGGTGATCCCGGCCGATATCGCCGCGGACGCGCAGCAGCGCATCCGCGAGATCGCTGTGCGCGCCTACCAGGCGCTGGACTGCATCGGCATGGCCCGCGTTGACGTGTTCCTCACCGAAGCCGGCGACGTCGTCATCAACGAGCTGAACACCCTGCCCGGCTTCACCAAGATCAGCATGTATCCCAAGCTGTGGGGCGCCAGCGGGCTGGGCTATACCGCACTGATCACGCGCCTGATCGAGCTGGCGCTGGAGCGTCACGCTGCAGACAAGGGTCTGCGCAGCTCGATCAGCACGTCGGCCTGATCGAAACCACTGAAACGACGCGGCCCGCACCCTCCAGGAGGATGCGGGCCGTTCTGTTTCTGGCGTCAGGAACGATCAGCCTTTCTTGCGGAACATCGACACCACCGCAAGGATCAGGAAGACGACGAACAGGATCCACGCGATATTGCTGGCCGCACCGGCAATGCCACTGAAGCCAAGCACGGCGGCAATGATGGCGATGACGAAGAAAACGACGGCGTAATGCAGCATGGGCTGGGTCCTCTGTTGGAATCAGGGCTCCATCCTCGGCAATCGCCGGTAGTGAGGCAGTGATGGGTACGTGAGCGCGAGATGACGATCACCCCCCTGCGTTCAGCGTGCCGCCGCCAACCGCCGCAGGCCTTCCTCGATGGAGACCCGCGGCACATAGCCGAAATCACGCCGTGCCGGCTCCATCGAGTACCAGTGCGGCGTGCACAGCTGCTCGGCGAGGAAGCGGGTCATTGGCGGTTCGCCGGACAGGCGCAGCAATGGCCACAGTTTTTCGCAGACCGAGCCGATCCGGTAGGCGGTCTTGAACGAGATCGACTTCTCCACGCCAGGCGCGCCCACCGCTGCAAGCAGGCGGTTGAGCAGTTCGCGCATCGGCAGCGGTTCGCCGTTGGAAATGAAGTAGGCCTTGCCCGCACAGGCCGCACCAACCACCAGATGATCGAAGGCATCGAAATGCGCCTGCGCGGCATTGTCGATGAAGGTGGTATCGACCTTGTTGTTGCCATCGCCGACAAAACGCAGGCGGCCGGCGCGGGCACGCTCGGCCAGGCGCGGCACCAACTGGTTGTCACCCGGGCCCCAGATCAGCCTCGGGCGCAGGGCGATGGTGGCCAGATCGGCACCATTGGCAGCCAGTACTTCCTGCTCGGCAATGGTCTTGGTGGCGGCGTACGGTGCCTGGAAGTCCTCACCATAGGGCACTTCGTCCGCCCCCAGACCTTCCACGGGATGGGTGGCACGATGGGTGACGCTGGGCGTGGAGGTGTAGACCAGGCGACCGATGCCATGCGCCTTGCAGGCGGCCAGCACGTTGCGGGTGCCGACCACATTGGCCTGGAAGTAACTGTTGTAGCTGCCCCAGGCGCCGGCCTTGGCGGCATTGTGGAAGATCGCATCAACACCGGCGGCCGCGTGATGCACGGCATTGGCGTCGGCCAGGTCGCCACGGATCTGGCCGACCCCGATTTCCTGCAATGCCGGGTAGTGCCCGCGATTGAAGCTCAGCACCTGATGACCGCGTTCGACCAGGCCACGGCACAAGGCCTGACCGAGAAAACCACCACCACCGGTAACCAGAATCTTCATTCGTTTGATCGCTCTGCTGCTGGGCTTCCGCGCCGACCTGCGGTGGCGGAAGCGATGAGATTTGTCCGTCAGTATCGCAGCAGTGGTGTTCGGGTGCTTTGCCGGGGATGTTGGCGGAGAGCGTCACCCCTCCCCAGCCCTCCCCTCCGCCTTCGGCGCAAGGGAGGGGGCAACAGCAGCAGCGCTGCGGGTGCGTCGAGCAGCCAGGCTTTAGCCCTCCCTTTCGCGCAGCGAAGGGGAGGGTTGGGAGGGGTGCTCTTCGCCGTACGCCAAGGCCCGCAGAATATCCTCCAACACAGCCGGCATCCGCTGCAGAACCTCGTCATTCCAGTAGCGCAGCACCCTGAAGCCCAATCCCTGCAGCACCTCGGTTCGCCGTTGGTCATAGGCAAGCTGCTCAAGATGCTGCCCGCCGTCCAGCTCGACGATCAGCCGTGCATCAAGGCAGACGAAGTCGGCGATGTACCCGGCCAAGGGCATCTGCCGACGGAAGCGGAAGCCAGCCAACTGCCGTCGGCGCAGTTGCTGCCATAGACGGTCTTCTGCATCGGTGGGTGTGTTGCGCAGGGCTCTTGCGCGCCTTCGCAGCTTGTCCATTGCAGCGCCCCGTTTTTATTACGGAAAGCCTGCGATTGGTGGTAATGGGAGCCTGTGAGGGAATCACTGGATTAAAGCTATCCCTCGACTCAAAGAGCACTGCGCTTTACCCCTCCCAACCCTCCCCTCCGCCTTCGGCGCAAGGGAGGGAGCAAGAGCACCCCTCCCCAACTCTCCCCTCCGCCTTCGGCGCAAGGGAGGGAGCCAAAGCACCCCTCCCCAGCCCTCCCCTTGCCTGCAGCAAAGGGAGGGGGCAAAGCTTTAGCCCTCCCTTTCGCCTAGCGAAGGGGAGGGTTGGGAGGGGTGCTCTGGCTTCATGCCTTTAAGCCCGAGCCCCGTGCATCACCCCAACTGCGCCTGCGCCCACACCGCCAACTTCTCACGCCCGATCTTGGCGTTGTGGCGGATATCCACCGGGAAGCCCGGATGACGCAGGAAATGTTCGATACCTGCCAAACCTGGATGACGCAATGCCATGGCCCGCAACTGCGTTTCGATTTCAGCGAAGTGCTGATCCGGCAGCAGTTCGTAACACAGCACCGGCACCTGCTGGCCCAGCTCACCAACACCGACCAAAGCCGTGCGCCGCACACCAGCCACGGTGTTGAACACCGGCTCCACCTGCTCGGTATACAGCGCCCCCGCTGCCGTCTCGACGCGATGGGTCTTGCGCCCGCAGAACCACAGCCGCCCTTCGGCATCGAACCAGCCCACGTCGCCCATGCGGTGCACGATGCGCTCGCTGCCATCGGCCAGCACTTCACGGATCTTGGCTGCGGCGGTTGCCTGCGGCCGGTTGAAGTAGCTGTCAGTCGTGGTCGGCCCGACCACGGAGATCTCACCCACCTCCCCGGCTGGCAGCTCACGCACGCCATTCCAGTCAGCGATGGGTTCGTCGGTGATGGCAATGATGCGCACGACATTCGGCGTGACCACGCGACCAACGCAGGTCCCCGCACCAGCCTCGGTGGCCTCACGCGTATCGACCAGTTCGCGACCTTCAATCACGGCAACCGGCAGGCATTCGGTGGCGCCGTATGGCGTCCAGAACTGGCCGTCCTCCGGCATCAGCGAACGGATCTTCGACACGATCTCCGGCGGCACCGGCGCACCCGCCGAGGTGGCGCGGGTCACCGTTGGCAGCGGTTGGCCGTGCTCGGCCAGCACCCGCATCAATGCCGGCGAACCGAACAGCTGGGTCACGCCGAAACGGGCAATGGCATCGTGCAGCTTGCGCGGATCGGCGCTGCCCGGCCGAGTCGGGTCCATGTCCGGAATCACCGAGGTCAGGCCAAGCGCCGGGTCGAACAGCGCGAACGGCGGGAAGGTCGGCAGGTCGATGCCACCGGGCTGCATGCCGAAGGCATTGCGCAGCAGCTCCACCTGGCCGACGAAATGGCGATGGCGATAGACCACGCCCTTGGGCACGCCGGTGGAGCCACTGGTGAACAGGATCGCGCCCACATCGTCCGGCGCGGTGGCAGCCAGCTGACTACCCGCACCGGCGCCGTCAGCCTCGATCTTTGCCAGGGTGATGCCACCCCAGCCCCAGCGCCGGCCCACCGTGACCTTGACCCTGGCCGCCTTGGCCCAACCCAGCAGTACCCGCGCAAATTGCGCCAGCGGGATGCCGATGAAGGCCTGCGGCTGCGCTTCGTCCAGGCACTGCTTCAGCGCGCGCTTATCTATGCCCGGGTCGACCAGCACCGGCACCGCGCCGATCTTGAACAGGGCGAACATCAGCAGGAAGAACTCCGGCCCCGGCCGCACCATCACCACCGCGCGCACCCCGCGGCCGATGCCGTTGGCCGCCAACCCAGCGGCAATGGCGTCGCTGCGGGCATCCAGCGTGCGGTAGTCCAGGGTCACGTCGTAGGCGGCCATGCCGTTGGCGGCAGGCTTGCCGGGGCAACGGATGGCGATCTGGTCGGGCCGTTCACGCGCCAGCTCGGGCAGGCGCGCGGCGATATTGCAGGTTTCGTTCATCTTCCTATTGTCGCCAATGCAGAAAAATCTTGCGCGCAGGCCGTCACCGTGGAAAATTTCGCACCTTCCTTCTGTCCTGTTCCTGCCGCCAAGGCCGGTATCCCATGCCCCATCCCTGCCTGACCTGCGGTGCCTGCTGCACCCAATACCGCGTTGCCTTCCACTGGATGGAATCGGACGAAGTCACCGAAGGCGGCGTGCCCCATCAGCTGACCCAGCGCCTGGACCCGCACCGGCTGTGCATGCAGGGCACCTACTCGGACCCGATCCGCTGCGTGGCCCTGGATTCGGAGATTGGCGTGTACTCGCGTTGCACCATCCACCCGAACCGGCCCAGCGTTTGCCGCGAGGTGGACGCCTCCTGGGAATACGGCAAGGCCAGCTCGCAGTGCGACCGCGCCCGCGTCGCCCACGGCATGGAGCCACTGACCCTGGCCGATTGGCGCTGGCGCGATGATGCAGACAACGACGACAACCATCCCGACGACAACGGCAACAGCCCGTCGTCACCGCCGAATACGCCGATTGCGGCTTGAGGATGATGCGGTAGTTGTTGGCTTTGGGCTTTGGGCTTTGGGCTTACACCGTCATTCCCGCGCAGGCGGGAATCGCTCTTGCTGTTGCTCTTCGCCCTTGCCCTGTCCAAAGCCAAGGCAGAAGCCGAAGCAAGAGCCAGAGCGATTCCCGCCTGCGCGGGAATGACGGCAAATAAATCAACGACATAAAAGCAAAAAGTCAGAAGCGAAAGGCGAGAAGCGAAAGCCCGCCCTTCAAAGCGCCTTGTAACGCCCCCAAAGCACCTCGAACTGCTGCGTGAAGCTGCGCACCAGGTTGCGGTCATTGCTGACCACCAGATTCTCATCGTTGTGCTCGGTCGCGGTGCGGGTCCAGTTGAAGCTGCCGTTGGCCAGTTGCTTGCCATCGAACAGCGCGAACTTGTGGTGCATGTGGTATTCGCTGTGGTCCACCCGTACCGGTATGCCGCTTTCATTCAAACGACGGATATCGTTGCCATCGTCGTAGACCTTGTCGTTGTCGCTGATGATGCGCACCGTCACGCCGCGTTTGTGTGCGTCCAGGATGACCCCGCTCAAGCGGTCATCGGAGATGGTGAACACGCAGATGTCCAGGGTCTGCTTCGCGCTGGCGCACAGCGCGCGCAGGCGTTGCATGCAGGCATCGCCCGGCGAGAAGTAGGTACTCGTCAGGGTTTCAATCGGGCCGGCGTTGACGTCCAGCGTGCGCACCACCTGTTCTACCCACTTCAGCATCGGCAGCGCTTCGGCAGGATCACTGGTTATCTGCTCGCGGGCGATATCGAAGGCGCGATTGCGCAGGAAGCGCAGGCGGTCGGGCGGTAGTTCGACGCCCAGCTCGCGCAGTGCGGAACGTTCCTCGTTGCTCAAGCTGAGGTCCTGCGCGCTGTCGCGCAGCTGACGGTCCAGGCTGTCGAAATCCATCCTTCACTCCCTGTGCAAAGAAGCACAGAGCTTCGCATACCCGCGCGCGTGTGGGAGCGGCGTTAGCCGCGAAGCTGGTGCAAGAGGAAAGGCCACAAAAGCTCACCCCTCCCCAACCCTCCCCTCCGCCTTCGGCGCAAGGGAGGGGGCAGAAGCAGGCATCGCGCGCACTCAGGGCTTTTGTGGGAGCGGCGTAAGCCGCGAAGCTGATGCGATGGGAACGACCACAAAAGCTCACCCCTCCCCAACCCTCCCCTCCGCCTTCGGCGCAAGGGAGGGGGCAGAAGCAGGCATCGCGCGCGCTCAGCTTTTTTGTAGGAGCGGCGTAAGCCGCGAAGCTGGTGCAAGGGGAAAGGCCACGAAAGCTTACCCCTCCCCAACCCTCCCCTCCGCCTTCGGCGCAAGGGAGGAGGCAGAAGCAGGCATCGCGCGCGCCAAGCTTTTTTGTAGGAGCGGCGTTAGCCGCGAAGCTGGTGCAAGGGGAAAGGCCACGAAAGCTCCCCCCTCCCCAACCCTCTCCTCCGCCTTCGGCGCAAGGGAGGGGGCAGAAGCGGGCATCGCGCACGCTCAGCTTTTTTGTAGGAGCGGGGTAAGCCGCGAAGCTGACAATGCTTCAGGCCACTAAAAATCAATCGCGAGCGCGCTGCGCGAAAAGCTGGGCGGTGGTCTGCAGGATCGAGAGATAGCCGTTGCCGATGTTCCCCTGCTTCGCGGCTGACGCCGCTCCCACAACAGCTCTTGGAGCTTTCGCCCCCGGCTCAACCCAGCGGGTTGCGCTCCAGGAAGGCGCGCACAGCCGGCACGATCACTTCGTGCTTGTCTTCCAGCACGTAGTGGTTGGCATCTTCAAATGCCGTCACTTCCGCCTGCGGCAGTGCCTTGCGGAAGCCGGTCAGGAAGTGATGGTCGAAGCAGATGTCACGCAGGCCCCAGGCGATGTAGACCGGGCGATCGGCGAACGACGGCAATGCCGCCGCTGCACGCTCCAGCAGCGACCAGGCCTTGTCGGCCGGCGACAGCGGGATGTCCTGCATGAAGCGGATCGTGGAAATGCGGTTGTCCCAGTTGTTGTACGGCGACACATAGGCGCGACGCACATCCGCCGGCATGCGCCGGCTCACGCCCAGCCAGGAGGCACCGGACGAGAACGCATTGAAGGTGCGGATGAACCACTCACCCAGCTTCCAGTGCCGGCCCATGGCGATCTGCCACGGCATCGGCTTCTCCGGCGGCAACGGGAACGAGGCGGTATTGGTGATCACCAGGCGCTTGACCTGGTCGTGGTGGGACAGCGCCCAACCGAAGCCGATCATGCCGCCCCAGTCGTGCACGGCCAGGGTCACCGGGCCGGTGATGCCCAGGTGTTTGAGCAGCGCATCCAGATCATCCACACGTGACTGCAAGGTGTATTCGTAGTGGCTGTCATCGGGCTTGTCGGACAGGCCCATGCCGATATGGTCGGGCACGATGCAGCGGTATTTGTCGCTGAGGCCATTGACCAGGTGCCGCCACAGATAGCTCCACGACGGGTTGCCGTGCAGCATCACCACTACCTCGCCATCGCGCGGGCCTTCATCGATGTAGTTCATCGACACGCCGGGGCGCACTTCGAAGCGATGGGTCTTGCTGGGGTAACCGGGAAGTTTGTTCATCGGGCTGCACCTGCGGCTGCTAAGCCCCGCTCCCGTCGGGAGAGGGGTTGGGGAGAGGGTTGGTCGGAGTGGAGGAGCTTGAACAACTGCTCGAACTCCAGGCGCTTGCGTGCTGCGCACGCGTCCCCTCTTCCGCCCTTCGGGCACCCCCGCCTTCGCGGGGGCAGGCCCTTTGCTTCTCCCGCAAGGGGAGAAGGGAAAAACCTGCGACCTGACAATTGCGCCTCCTACGGAAGCCAAGCCGTCAGACCACGGCCTTGTTACCAGACCACCTCGGCCATCGTGCAGTTCAAGCCCGAGCCAATGCCCATCAGCGCGACGCGGTCGCCCTTCTTGAGCTTGCCCAGCTGGCGCAGCTTGCTCAGCACGATCGGTACCGAGGCCGGGCCGATGTTGCCGTGCTCGCCGAAGATGGTCATCACCTTCTTCGGGTCGATGCCGAAGGCCTTGATGAAGGCATTGGTATGCGGCTGGCTGACCTGGTGGATCACGAACTGGTCGATCTCCTCCACCGCCCAGCCCAGCGCTTCGCGCGTGGCTTCAAAGGTCTTGGTGGCCAGCTTGATGCCTTCGATCAGCAGCATGCGGGTGTCGGTGACCATGCGATCCAGGTTGCCCACGCACAGCTTGTTCCACTGGTTGGCCGCACGGGTCACGCCGCCCTTGTAGCGCGGGGCGTCCGGCACCAGCTCCGAGCGCGCCATCACCATTGCTGCCGCACCGGAACCGGTGGTCAGCGCGGCCACTTCGTCGCGCAGCTGCTGGGCGGTGATGTCCGGGGACATCATGCGCTCCAGGGTCTTTTCATAGACCAGGTTGGAGGTTTCACCGTCCACGATCAGCGCGTAGTCGATGTCACCGCGCTCCAGCATGCGCGCGGCCACGTCCATGCCGTTGATGAAGGCCAGGCAGGCGTTGGCGATGTCGAAGGTGACGCAGTCTTCGCCGATGCCCAGGTTGCCGGACACGATGGAAGCGGTGGACGGCTCCAGGTAATCACGGCTGACGGAAGTGTTGACCAGCAGGCCCACCTTGTCGGCGGTGATGCCGGCATCTTCCAGCGCCTTGCGGCCGGCCATGGTGGCGGCGTCCGAGGCCTGTGTACCCTGGTCCCAAAGGCGGCGCGCGTGGATGCCGGCGATATCGCCCAGCACGTCGGCACGGATGCCCAGGCGTTCCAGCGTGGGCTGGAGCCGCTCGTTGATTTCCTTTGAGGTCAGCGTATGCGGCGCATCAATATGCGCCAGTCCCGCGATCGAGACATTTTGAAAAGGCATCAGAAAGCGCCAAGACTCAGGCGAAGGGGTCGCTATTCTAGCGCCTGCGCCTTTTTACCGCATCTTTACAAATCGGCGGCCCGGCGTATGGAGCCGCCGGGGCCGTGAGAGGGCCTGGGACCTCAGCGCGGCGGGCACTGGAAGGCCGCGAAGCGCTGGCTGCCATCGGCCGGCTGGCCACTGGCCTGTACGGCATTGGCAGCGGCACTGGGGGCCTCGTTGCGGGCCAGGGTTTCCAGTTCTTCCTGCACGCGCAAGGGGTTGCGGTTGTAGAAACCGACCTTGCTCTTCACCGATACCACGATCTCGCCCTTGTTCACGCAGCCCGGGGCCACCGGGCCGGCAGGCAATACCCGTACGGCCTTGCCGCCGGATTCAATCGGCACCCAGGTGCAGGCGGCGGTGCTGGCGATCAGGGCGGACAGAAGCAGGACGCGCATGGACTATTCCTTGTGAAGATCAACCCGGATTGTGCCGCGAATGGATGAACAGGTGGTGATCCCGGTGATTGGGCGCGCGGCAAAGACAAAACCTACTCCTCCCCGGCCGCCCCTTTGCTGCGAGAAAGGGAGGGGGCTGTAGTGCCGAGCCATGCTCGGCAGTGGCTTTACCTGCGAAAAGCTGCCCTCACCCCAACCCCTCTCCCGCAGGCGGGAGAGGGGCGTAGTGCCGAGCCATGCTCGGCAAGGGACTTCCCGGTAAGGCTTCAGCGCAAGACGGCTGCGCCCTGCCGCTTACTTCTTCTCCACCGGCTTGCCGTCGGCGTCGATCACGGTCACTTCGCCCAGCTTCAGGGCGCGCACCGGGGCCTCGGTCTGCTTCAGGTCGCCTACCACCACCCAGGTCAGCTTGGACGGATCCAGGGTCTTGGCGGCCTCGGCAACCTGCGCCGGGGTCATCGCTTCGATCTCGGCCTTGCGCTTGAACACATAGTCGTCCGGGCGGCCATAACGCACGATGCCACCGATGGTGCTCATCACCGCCGATGCGGTTTCGTAGGCACCGGGCAGGCTCAGCGTCTGGATGTTGCGGATACGGTTGACCTCGGCATCGGTCGGCGGACGCTGGCCGCTGGCGAACTGGCTGATCTCGGCGTTCATTTCCTTCATCGCCTCACCGGTCTTGTCGATCTGTACCGGTGCCACCGCCATCCACGGGCGCTGGCCCAGCGCATTGGAGGCCGACGAACGCGCGCCGTAGGACCAGTGCTTGTCCTCACGCAGGTTCATGTTCAGGCGCGAGGTGAAGTCGCCACCCAGCACGCCATTGGCGATGTCGAAGCGGGTGGTGCCCGGGTCCATCGTCGACGGCGCCACTTGACCGGCGAACAGGTTGGCCTGCACCGCGCCCGGCTGGTCGATCAGGAACACGCGCGATGCCTGCGGGCGATCCACATTGGTCAGCGCCTCCACCTTCGGCCGTGCACCCTCGCCCTTCCAGTCACCGAAGCTGCGCTCCAGCAGCGGCACCAGGTCCTTCATTGTGGTGTCACCGACCACGATCAGGGTGGCGCCTTCCGGACGAATCCACTGCTTGTGGAAGGAGGTCAGGTCGTCGCGGGTCAGCGACTGGATCGCCGCTTCATTGCCGCTGCCAGTGAACGGAATCGCATACGGGTGGCCGGCGCCGTACAGCAGCGGCGGCAGCACGCGCATCGCCACCGCGTTCGGCTGCGCCTTTTCCTGCTGGATGCCAGCAATCCAGGTGGCCTTGATGCGGTCGATCTCGCCCTGCTCGAAGCGCGGTGCACGCACCACGTCGGCATACAGCGCCAGCGACGGCGCCAGGTTTTCCTTCAGTGCCGACAGGTACACGTTGGAACCATCCAACGACGCACCTGCGCTGACGCGGGCACCCAGGCTTTCCACGGCATCGGCGAACGCCAGCGAGCCGAGCTGGCCAGCGCCTTCGTCCAGCATGCCCATGGTGAAGTTGGCGGTGCCCGGCTTGCGGCCACGGTCGGCGGTGAAGCCCCCCGGGAACTCATAGCTGAACTGCACCACCGGAACATCGTGACGCTCGGCCAGCACCACCTGGGTGCCGTTCTTCAGCGTTGCACGCTGCAGCTGCGGGAACTTCAGTTCCGGGAAGCTGGTGGTCTTGGGCACGCCGGCGCTGCGGTCGACCTGGCTCGGCAGGGTTTTGTACTTGCTGTCCACGGCCGGCACGTTGAAGGGCGCCGGCTTGACCGACGGCAGCTCGGCCAAGGCAACACGCTCGCCCGGTTCGACCACCAGGGTGTGATCGCCAACGCCCAGCCACTTGGCACCGGCCGCCTTTACGTCTGCAGCGGAAGCGGCTTCCACATTGGCCAGCGAGGTGCGGAAGCAACCCGGGTTGCCTTCGTAGACGGCGCACTGTGCAAGTGCATCGGCCTTGCCGCCGAAGCCGCCAATACGCTCGATGCCGCGCACGAAGCCGGCACGCGACTGCACCTTGGCGCGCTCGAGTTCATCGGCGGTCGGGCCTTCGGCGATCAGTCGCTTCAGTTCTTCGTCGATGGCCGCCTCGACCTTGGCCGGGTCCACGCCCTGCTTGACCGTGGCCATGATCAGGAAGTTGGAGCCAAGCTGCGAGGCATCGGTCATCGCGCTGATGTTGTCGACCAGCTTGTCCTTGTGCAGCAGGCGCTGATCCAGGCGTGAGGACTTGGCGCCGCCCAGCACGTAGGAGAACAAGTCGAGCTGATCGATATCGGTGGTGCCGACCTGGGCCACGTTCCAGGCGCGGTAGATGCGCGCCTGCGGCACCTTGTCGGTCATCACTTCGCGGGTGGTGGCAGCGCGCTGCGCAACGTTCACCGCCGGCTGCGCCATGGTCGGACCAGCCGGGATGTCACCGAAGAACTTGGCAGCCTTTTCCTTGGCGGTGGCCACGTCGATGTCACCGGCCAGCACCAACACCGCGTTGTTTGGGCCATACCAGGTGTGGAACCAGGTTTTGACGTCGTCGAGCGAGGCGGCGTTAAGATCGTTCATCGAGCCGATCACGCCGTGGTGGTACGGGTGACCTGCCGGGTACATGGCGCGGGTCAGCTTGTCCCAGACCTGGCCGTAAGGCTGGTTTTCGCCTTGACGCTTTTCGTTCTGCACCACGCCGCGCTGCTCATCGAGTGCAGCCTGATCGATGGCGCCGACCAGATGGCCCATGCGGTCCGACTCCATCCACAGCGCCATGTCCAACGCGGTGGTCGGCACGTTCTGGAAGTAATTGGTGCGGTCGGTATTGGTGGTGCCGTTCTGGTCGGTGGCGCCGACCTGCTTGAAGGGTTCGAAGAACTCGCCGTCGTGGTTTTCGCTGCGCTGGAACATCAAGTGTTCGAACAGGTGTGCGAAGCCGGTGCGGCCAGCCGGTTCGTCCTTGGCACCGACGTGGTACCAGATGTTCACCGCCACGATCGGTGCCTTGCGGTCGGTGTGCACCACCACGCGCAGGCCGTTGGGCAGGGTGAACTCTTCATACGGGATGTCCACCGACGCAGCGGTGGTGGCCGGCTTGGCCTCCGCAACCAGTGGCATGCCAACAAATCCGCCGAGGGCGGCACTCAGGGCCAGGGTCAACAAGGCGGTACGGGGCATAGCTGCGTTCATTCCATTTCCCTTGGGTATGAAGGTGAACGCAGATCCTAACCGGGCACCGTCACAACGGCATACGCCATGCGTCATGGGTAACGAAGCAGCTGCGCCAGTGTCCGTCCGGCCACTGCAGACGCGGGGAGTGTCCGGACAGCGGACACTTTCCATGAGAAATAAATCTTTATTTATCAACTAGATGCGATTGGCACGCATCCTGCTGCCCATTACTCGCAGCCAGATCACTTCAGACAACAAATGACTGATTGCTGAACGAATCAAAAAAAACAGCGAAAGTTCTTGCACTACGAAAATCACTGTACTACCTTACTACCACACCACTGACCACACACACCAAACAGGTCCCGCCATGAACGCCAAGTCTCTCGCTCTTGCCATCGCCCTGGTCGCCAGCACCGGCTTTGCTTCTTCGGTCCAGGCTTCGGATATCGTCACCCTGGACGCCGTACAGGTCCGCCCTTCCGCTGATCAGCTGGCGCAGGCCCAGCACGAAGCCAACAGCAACATCCCGACCCTGGCTGTCGTGCAGGTCCGCCCGACCGTCGGTCAGATCGTCGAACTGATGGCCGAACAGACCGCCAGCCAGTTGGCCTCCGCCAGCCCGGTCGCCATCGGCACCCGTGCCGGCCAATGGATGGTGTCGCTGCCGGCCATCACCGTCCGCCCGGAGGTGGAGCAGGTGCAGGCCATGGCTGCTGAAGCCGCCGCCGAAGCCATCGGCAAGGTCGTCGCGCAGGGCATGGTTTCCAACTAAGCCAGCGATGACGCAATACCCGGCGTAAACTGCGCCGATGACTTCTGCCCCTGTTTTCGATGTAGTGCTTTACCAGCCCGAGATCCCGCCGAACACCGGCAATGTGATCCGGCTCTGCGCCAACACCGGCGCGCGGCTGCACCTGATCGAGCCTTTGGGTTTCGACCTCAGTGACAAGCAGCTAAAGCGCGCCGGCCTGGACTATCACGAGTACGCACAGATGCAGGTCCATCCGGACCTGGAAACCGCCTTGGCGCGCATCGCCCCGAAGCGTTTGTTTGCATTGAGTACCCGCTCCAGCGTTCGCTATGACACCGTGCAGTTCGCCGATGGCGATGCCTTCCTGTTCGGCCCCGAGACCCGTGGCCTGCCGCAGGACCTGCTTGATTCCCTGCCGGATGGCCACCGCCTGCGCCTGCCGATGCAGCCCAACAACCGCAGCCTGAACCTGTCCAACTCGGTCGCCGTGGTGGTGTATGAGGCGTGGCGGCAGCAGGGGTTCCCTGGCGGGGCGTGATTGGCGCTTTGTTTTTTTTATTTTTGTGGGAGCGGCGTAAGCCGCGAAGCTGGCAATGCGTCGGCTGACAATTGATCGCCAAAAGCACCCCTCCCCAACCCTCCCCTTGGCTACGCCAAAGGGAGGGAGCAGAGCGGGTCGCGGCGACCTGACAGATTGCAGGCATGCGCCCCCTCCCTTTGGCGCAGCCAAGGGGAGGGTTGGGGAGGGGTAACGCTTTTAGCTTTTAGCTTTTAGCTTTTAGCTTCAGCAGCAAACCCAACCACACCCAGCTCCTGCAACACCCGCAGCCGCTCGCCATCAACAGCAAGAACCTCACCCAACACCTCAGCGGTGTGCTGCCCCAGCACCGGCGCCGCCTGCTCATGACGCAAGGGCGTCGCCGAGAACTTCAGCGGGTTGCGCACCATCGCCACACTGCCGCCGCCGGCATGCGGCAATTCGATCCGCAAACCACGCGCCTGCACCTGCGGATCGGCAAACACCTGATCGATGCGATTGACCGGATTGGCCGGCACCACCGCTTTCTCCAGCGCCGCCAACCACTCAGCCGCCGGCCGCGTGCGCAACACCTGCTGCAGATGCGGCACCAATATCTCGCGGTGAGCAACCCGTGCGTTGTTGCTGGCATAGCGCGGATCGCGCGCCAGCTCCGGCTCACCGATCACCCCGCACAAGCGTGCGAACTGGCCATCGTTGCCCACCGCCAACATGAAATAGCCATCAGCGGCCGGCATCACCTGGTACGGCACGATGTTCGGATGCGCCGTGCCCTGCCGGGTCGGCACCACACCGCCGATCAGATAGTTGGAGGCCTGGTTGGCCAACCAGGCGACCTGGGTATCCAACAATGCCAGATCAATCTGCTGACCCACGCCAGTACGCTCGGCATGACGCAACGCAGCCAGGATCGCCGTCGCCGCATACATCCCGGTCATCAGATCGGTCGCCGCCACACCTACCTTTTGCGGGCCTGCACCCGGCGCGCCGTCCGGTTCGCCGGTGACGCTCATCAATCCGCCAATGGCCTGGATCGCCGCATCGTAACCAGCGCGCTGCGCATAAGGACCATCCTGGCCGTAGCCGGTGATCGAGCAATACACCAGCTTCGGGTTGATGGCCTGCACGCTGGTGTAATCCAGCCCATACTTCTTCAGGCCACCAACCTTGTAGTTCTCCACCAGTACGTCGCAGTGCACGACCAGCTCGCGTAGCAGCGCCTGTCCTTCGGCGGTGGTGAAATCAATCGCCACCGAGCGCTTGCCGCGGTTGGCGCACAGGTAATACGCCGACTCGCTGCTGTCATTGCCCTCGGCGTCTTTCAGATAGGGTGGCCCCCAACTGCGGGTATCGTCGCCCACGCCAGGCCGCTCGACCTTGATGACATCGGCGCCGAAGTCCGCCAGCACCTGGGTGGCCCAGGGGCCGGCAAGGATGCGCGACAGGTCGAGAACACGAACACCATCGAGCAGCTTCATTGCGGCCACCAGGTCTTGCAGGCTTCCGGCAGCGCGGGCTGCCAGCCAATCGCTTGCTGGAACGCCTCCGCCAGCGCAATCAGCGTGAGTTCGTCGCCCACATTGCCGATCAGCTGCATGCCGGCGGGCAACTCTCCCGCAGTTACCGGCAGCGGTACCGACAAGGCGGGGTTGCCGGCAAGGTTGGCGTAAGCCGTGAGGTCGGCCTGACTGGCCGGCACCGGGGTGCCGAAGGCGAATGCACGCTGCGGCGCAGTCGGCATCACCAGCACGTCGCAACGCGCCAGCCACTGCTGCAGCTGCACCTGGCCACGGTCGGCCAGTTGCGAGGCGGCAGCCAGTTCGGCAGCGCTGCGGCCTTCGGCCCAGGACATCAGCTTGACCAGCAACGGCGAGAATTTGCTGCGATCACCGGCCCAGGCATCGGCGTGTTCGACCAGCAGTTCGGCTTCGCTCATCAGCAGGCCGGCGCGACGTGCGCGGGCCGAGGCAAATGCCGGCGCCGCCAACGGCTTCAGTTGATGGCCCAGGCCAACCAGCACGCGCAGCCCATCCTCGAATGCGGCCTGCACGTCTGGCGCGACATCGGTTGCGTCGAACAGGTCCACTACGCCGATACGCAGTCCCTGCACATCTGGTGCTGCGTATTGGATGAAGCGCGACTGCGCGCTGTCCGGATCGAACCCGGACATCAGCTGCAGCAATAGACGCAGGTCACGCGCCGAACGCGTCAACGGGCCGATGTGATCCAGGCGCCGGCACAGGGCCACCGTGCCGCGCGTGCTGATCGCGCCCCAGCTCGGCTTGAGCCCAACCACGCCGCAATAGCTTGCCGGGATGCGCACCGAACCCATGGTGTCGGTGCCCAGCGCCGCTGCGCACAAGCCCGCCGCAACCGCTGCACCGCTGCCGCCACTGGAACCGCCCGGCGTATGACCGTGCCTGTGCGGGTTGTGACAGGCACCGTAGAACGGGTTGTCGTTGTCGGCGCCCATCGCCGCTTCATGCATGTTGAGCTTGCCGACAATCACCGCACCCGCCGCCCGCAATGCCGCCACGGCAGGGTTGTCGGTGACAGCCGGAGCACTGTGCCGACGGGTTTCCATGCCGGCGGTGGTGACCATGCCGGCCACATCGATATTGTCCTTGACCGCGATCGGCAGGCCTTCCAACGGACGCGCCAGGCCACGTTGGCGGCGTTGCTGGGAGTGCGCGGCCGCAGCCAACGCGCCTTCCGCATCGATGTGGATATAGCTGTTGATCTGCGCCTGGCTGGCGGCAATGGCCGCCAGCTGCTGCTCGATCAGCTCCGTGCAGCTGACGTCACCGGCAGCCAGCAAGGCTGCCTGCGCCGTCATGTCCATGCTCAACAACTGCGCATCGGCCTTGCTCACGCGGTCTTCCTCAAGCGAAACGTTTATCGATCAGGCGCACCGGCTTCTGCCGTACCTCGATACCGGTCAATGCCGCCAGCGCACCCGGGGCGGCCAGCACGATGCTCATTTCAACACCGAGGCGCTGGCGCAGCAACGCAGCGAACTCCGCGGCCAGCTGTGCGTCATCCAGTGCGCCTCGGGTTTCGACGTGCACGGCCAGATCATCACGGCCGCCTTCGTCGCGGCTGGCGACACAGATGAACTCACCGGCGAACGCGGCGTGTTCTTCCAGTACCGGCGCCATCGCCTGCGGGAATACGTTGATGCCGCGGATCTTGACCATGTTGTCGCTGCGGCCGAGGAAACCCTCGATGCGGCGCAGGTTCATGCCCAGCGACGACGGCGTGGTCAGCACGCGGGTCACGTCGTGGGTGTTGAAGCGAATGATCGGGTAGATGTCGTCCTTGTACAGGCAGGTGACCACCATGTCGCCGGTGTCACCGTCAGCCGCCGGCGTACCGCTGTCGACGTCGAGGATTTCGACGTACTGCGCGTCTTCCATCAGGTACAGGCCATCCTGGTCCGGGCCCTGCCCGGCAATCGCACCGGTGTCGCCCACGCCATACCAGTCGTACAGCTCCACTCCGCCCCAGGCCGCCGACAGCGACTCGCGCGATTCACGACCGAGGTGGCCGCAGATCATCCGCACCGGAATGTCCTTGCCCGGCACCAGGCCGTTCTCGCGGGCCACGTCGGCCAGCTTCTTGATGTAGTCGGCGAAGCCAACAATCACATTGGCGCCCATGTTCTTCATCAGCTGCACCTGCTGCGCCGAGCGCATCTCGATGCCGGTGCCGGCCGAGCAGAACAGCGCCTGCGTGTAGTGCGTCACCGCCTCGCGCACGTAGTGGCCGCCGTTGATCATGCCGTGGCCGTAGACCGAGTGCACCACGTCACCGGGCTGCATGCCCTGCCAGCGGTACAGGCGCGCCAGCAGCAGGCTCTGCACTTCGCGCGAATGCGGCGAGAACACCAGCGGCTGCGGGCGGCCGGTGGTACCGGAGGTGGTGTGGAACACCAGCGGCTTGTTGCCGGCTTCGGTGCCGTCCTGCCAGCCGTGGAAATCACCCAGCGGCGGATTGGCTTCCACCGACGCCATGATTTCGTGCTTGCCGAATACCGGCAGCTTGGTGATGTCATCCAGGCTCTGGATGTCTTCAGGCTTGATGCCTGCATTGCCCCACAGGCGCTGGTAGAACGGGATCTGCCAGGCGCGGGCCACGCAACGCAGGAACATCGCGTTCTGCTCGGCACGTAGTTCCTCGCGGCTGATGTTTTTGAACTTGTCGGTGAAAGCCTGGTCCAGCGGGAACTGTTCAAGCAGCTCCTTGACATCGAACGACTCGAAATAGGTGGCGTAGTTCATGGGGTCTCGACAATCAGCAGGTCGACCAACCGCCTGACATCGTCGATGTCCTGCAGGTGGTCGAAGTGGGAGATCAGGGCATTGCGGTGGCCGGCATCGAACGGACGCGCGGCGTGGTCAAGGCAGTGGTGGAACTTTTCCAGTTGCTGGGCGCGCGACAGCGGCCGTTGCGGCGAGCCGATGGCGGCATCCCGGTGGTTGTGCAACACCTGGCCATCACGCAGGGTCACCGTGATCGACTGCGGCACCAGTGCATTGGGGTCTTCGCAGTCATTCGGCATCAGGCTGACCTGCGTGGCGAACGCCGCCAGCCGTGCGTCGGCCAACTTCTCCGGCGCATACGCCGACAGGCCGACCTTGCCATCCAGCAAGACGGTGCCCAGCAGGAATGGCAGGCAGAGCCGTGCGTAGCTCGTCTCCATCGCGGGCTGATAGCTGCGGCCGACCAGCCGGCGCACCAGCGGCGGTGCCTGCAATTCGATGCGGGCAACATTGTCCAGATTCAGGCCGTGCTGCTGGCGCAGCTCCATCAGCATGTCCTGCGCGGCATGCGCGGCGCCGCCGGTCGGGAACACCTTGTGGCTGACGGTGAGGATCTGCGCTTCGCGTGCGGCCAGTTTCCGCAGCGCCGGGCCGACGTCGAACTCACCTTCAATCAACGGCAGGTAGCCGAACGGACCTTCCAGCATCTCGCGCGGCGCCGGGAAGCCATTGCGCGCCAGCTCCCAGCAGCTCAAGGCGGCGCGCGCGTTCAATGCGACCTGCAAGGCCAGGGTCGGCGAACCTTCCACATGTGCCTGCATGGTGCCGGACAGATGGCTGTAGGTCAGGCCGAGCGCGCGTCGCAGGAGCTCCTCATCGGCGCCGTGCAGGTGGGCGATACCCGCTGCCGCACCCAGTGCGCCGCACATCGACGGGCGGAAGAAACGCATCGGTGCCCGGCCGCTGATGCCGATCAAGGTAGCTACATCGACCGCAACATTGAGCGCTGCGATCAAGGCCTTGCCATCGACCGCCACACCATCAGCATTCGCTCGTTGCTCGGCGGCGGCAAACAGCGCCGACTGGACCACCGCCAGTGGATGCACAACCGCCGGCATATGTACGCAATCAAATTCCTGGCTGTGTATCTGGTAGCCATTGACCATCGCCGTGCTCGCTGCAGGCATGGCTTCACCGGTCACCCAGACCCGCGCGGCATTGCCGCTGCCGAAGCTCGCGGCAGTGCGTCGAACAGTTTGGGTCAGTGGCACCTGCGGACCGGAGCCGGAGATGCCCACCGCCACCGAATCCATCACGAAGACCCGCGTTGCCGCCACCGCTTCCGGTGACAGGTCGTCAAAACGCAGCGTGCTTGCATGCTGCAACAATGCTTCAGTCAATCGCATCAGGCCACCCGCGCCAACATGGCGTTCAAGGCATCCAGACTGCCGCCTTCGGCCAGCGCCTGCACCTGCCCAAAGAGGGGTTGCGCCAGGCCCGCGGATACGCCACCCCATTGTGCCAAGGCCAGCGCCTTGGCCAGCACATCCTCGGCCGACATTGGGCATTCCGGGTCGCCCCAGGCATCGACGCGCTCGGCCTGCACGCTGCGGCCATCGGCCAGCCACAGCTGCACGCTGGCGCCGTAGTGCGTTGGGAAGCGTTGGCTGCAGGCTGCATCCTCGATCAACGCGATGCGCTGTCGCCACGGCGCCAGCTCGGCATCGCTGCAGGCTTCGGCGGTGTAGTGCTCCAGTTGCGGCCGACCATTGACCAGGATCGAGGCCAGCGCGTGCTGCAGGCTGAACTTGGCCTCCAGCTCGGTCTGCGGCTGGGCGCGGTCGCAGAAGCGCAAGGCCTCGGCATAAGTGCGTACTTCGATGCGTTCAATCTGCGCAATGTCTGCTACATCGAGCTGCGCCATCGCTTCCAGCATCGCATCGATCGCCGGATGTGCATGCCGGCAGGCCGGCCACGGCTTCAGGCTGGTGCTGTGGATCAGCCAGTCGTCCTCATCGGCAACCACCAGTTCCGGCACGGCGTCCGGCGCGGTAGCGGCAAACAGCCCCTGCTCGCCTTCCAGTATCCCGCGCGGCCCACGCATGCCAGCCAGCGCCAATTGTGCCGCCAGCCAGCCACTGCGTGCGGCCTCTGCGTTATGCAATGACTTGGTCGGCACCGGCTCGTGGCGCATCTGCCACAGCCCGCCGGTGCGACTGCCGGCATTGCCCAGCGCGTCGGCCAGCGATTCTTGTGGCAGGCGCAGTATTGATGCTGCCGCTGTGGCGGCACCAAAGGCGCCAGCAGTCGAGGTAGGATGCCAGTAACGGTAATGCGCCTTGCCCAACGCACGGCCGACGCGGATCGTGGCCTCATAGCCACGCACGATGGCATCGAGCAGCGCCGTCGCATCCGCGCCTTCGGCCTGCGCCGCAGCAAGTGCAACCGGGATCACTACCGGGCCAGGATGCAGGATGGCCCCCCGATGCACATCGTCCATTTCCAGCACATTGCCGAGTGCGGCATTCAGCAGCAGGGCGTCGGCGGCAGTTCGCCGGCCCGCCCCCAGAGCAACCACATTGCCACTGGCCTGCGCCTGCACCACCGCGCGCAGCTGGTTTGCAAGCGGGTAGCGCAAGGCAGCCAAGGCGCAGCCCAGCCAATCGACCAGCAACAACGCGGCGCGTTGCCTGGCGGCGGCATCCACCGGCCGTTGCAGGCGCCGGGCAAGCTGTTCGGTAAGGCTGGCAGCAGGCGTGGTCATCGCGCGATGAGGTCTCGGTGCAGGCCCGCAACAGCGGGTTTGGGTGGTGGGAACGGCAACCGCGTGAAAGGAGCATAACCGACTTTGTCCGGACATATCATATGATCCGTCTCCCGAACGCTGCAATCCGCCCCATGCCCCGAATTCTGGATGTCGACACTTTCTTTGATTACCTCGCGCAAGGACCCGAAGTCTTCGCGCCCGGCTGTGCCGGCCATTCCTTGCTGTTCGAACACTGGCTGCGCAGCGGTAGCGAGCGCTGCGGCGGGCTGCGCTTCACCGGCGTGCACATCCCCACGGTCAATACCTTCGACTTTGCCGGCCTGCACGCACAGGCACGCCAGCGCACGATCTTCCTCAGCGGCGATCTGCGCAGCTCGTGGCTGGATGGCCGCGTCGACTACCTGCCGATGACCTATACCGCCACCTGGCGCTGGCTGCGCGAAAGCGTGGCCTTTGACACCGTCCTCGTGCAGGTGGCCCCGCCGGACGAGGATGGCAACTGTTCGCTGGGCATTGCCTGCGACTTCACCCCCGCGGTATGGCCGCGCGCCACCCGCATCCTGGCGCATATCAACCCGCGCATGCCGCGCACGCGCGGGCCGTCGATCCCGTTGGCGCGGTTTACCGCCGCCATCGAGCAGGATGCGCCGTTGCTGGCCATTCCCGATCCGCCTGCCGATGCCGCGATGGACGCGGTCGCCGCGCAGGTCGCCACCCTGGTGGAAGACGGCGCGACCCTGCAGCTCGGCCTGGGCCGCCTGCAATCAGCGGTGCTGCGCGCGGTGCGCGAGCGCCGCAATCTGCGCATCCACAGCGGCATGGTCTCGGACGGGCTGCTGGGCCTGCTCGAATCCGGTGCGCTGTCGGCAGCACCGGATGCAGTGGTGGCCGGCGTCGCGCTGGGTACACAGGCGCTGTACGACATCGCCCCGCGCAGCATCAGCTTCCGCGAGGTTGGCCATACCCACGACCACAACGTACTGGGTGGTATCCCACGCCTGACCGCCATCAACAGCGCGTTGTCAGTGGATCTGCTGGGCCAGGTGAACGGCGAATTCCTGTCTGGACGCCAACTGAGTGGTGTGGGTGGCCTGCCCGATTTCCTGCAAGGCGCTCGCCAATCGAGTGCCGGTCGCGGCATCATTGCACTCCCTGCCAGTACCCCGAAGGGCGAAAGCAGGATCGTGCCGATGCTACCCGCCGGTCCCGTAAGCCTTGCCCGCGTAGATGCCGACTGCATCGTCAGCGAACATGGCGTAGCCGATCTACGCCATCTCGATGTCCATGCACGGGCCCAGGCCCTGATCGCCATCGCCGCACCCGAACACCGTGAACCCCTGCAGCGCAGCTGGCAGGAACTCTCGCTCAGACTTTGAACAAGGATCTGTACATATGACTGGTACGCGACGCAGCAAGCCCCGCTATGCCGAACTGGGCGACTTATTGCAGGCGGCAATCGAGAAGGGCGAGTACGCCGTTGGTACCTTGCTACCCACCGAGCTGGAGTTGTGCGAACGCTTCAGCGTCAGCCGCCACACCGCACGCGCAGCCTTGGCGCAACTGATCAGCGCCGGCCTGGTGCAGCGCCGCCCCGGCGCTGGCACGCGGGTGATCGCACAGAACTCGGCAATGCGCTACGAGCACGAGATCGACACCGTCGACCTGCTGATGCAGTACGGCAACAGCACCCGTCTGCAGGTGCTGGAGGCCGAGCGCAAGCTGGCCGATCCTGCGATGGCGCAGCGCCTGGACATCCACGAAGGCAAGGAATACCTGCGCCTGCACTGCCTGCGCCTGGAAGAACAGACCCGCGAGCCGATCGCCGTCACCGAAATGCTGATCCCAGTGCGCACCGGGGTGCCGACCGAGAAACTGCTGGAAGTGGCCGGCGCCGCGCGTGCGCTGGCCAAGTTCCTGGACCCGACCAAGCTGTCGCGGGTGGAGCAGGTATTCGATGCAGCCTCGTTTGAAGCGGCCGATGCCAAGCTGCTGGACATCAAGAAGAGCGAGCCGGCAATGCGCGTGCAGCGCCGTTACCGCGATGCCAATGGCCGCCTGCTGCTGGTCGCGACCAGCCTGCACCCACCGGGGCGGTTTGCGTACTCGATGGTGCTTTCGCGCAATCACCGCTGATCGAAGCCACCCGTATTTGCGCCACCCGAGACCCGATGTCAGATCCCTGGCATCGGGTTTCTTTTAGGTCCCGCCAAGGAAGTAGCCCGGGTAAGCGCAGCGCACCCGGGGGATGCGGTACCCGGTGATCTTGCCGCCCCTGCTGAAAGCCCCCGGGTGCGCTGCGCTTACCCGGGCTACGCGGTCTAGGCCCCCGCCCAGTGACTGCGGGGCCGCCCCCCCAGCCGCCCCCCCGCCCCCGTTGGAGAGCGGCGGGGGGGCCCGCCCA